>NZ_CASGGV010000286.1:0-67997 GCF_949319125.1 Frankia sp. Hr75.2
GACCACCGCCGAGCGGGCCACCAGCGACCGCGGCACGGCCGCTCGGGCCTTTTGCCGTCCTGCCACCACGCTGGTGCTCGGCTAATGTCATTCTTCCGTGCCTCTCCGGACGGACGCGGCTTATCACGCCGCGGGCATTCCGCGTTCCCGCCGGTTCAGGTGTGCGGCCGGCCTAGATGCCCGCCCGTTGCCGGTGCCCGCTTGGTGCCCGGCGGAAGAATGATACACGTTCCGCAATGAGGAGACTGCCGAGCGCACCCTGTTGGCGTGGTCCTCCCGGTCTTCGACACTGATGTCGACCACAGTTGTCCGTGACAGTTGTCCGCCGCTGTTCTCGGTCACCGCAGTCAGCCGCCGTAGTCGGTGGCTGTTGTCCGCCGTCGCGGTTCGGCGGCGTTCGTTCGCGGTGTTGTCCGGCGGCGTTGCCTACCGGTGTTGCCCAGTGGCGTTGTCCGGTGCTGTTGTCCGACATGGTTGTGTGGGCAACTGCGGAGCGCGTAACAAGTCGTGCGAGTGGTTGTCCGAGTACGGTTGTCCGTGTATGGCCCCGCGGCGCCAACCGCGGTGCGAGTACCAGCATGTTCGCCGCGCCGCCGCGATCCGTCGTGGTCGACTGGATACCCGCGCAATCGCCGGTGCATTCGACGCCGCGCAATCTGTTTTCAGCGTCATGGCGCCGGTGTCATGGCGTCAGCTCCGTCAGCGCCGGTGCCCCGTCAGCGTCAGCGGCGCCGATGTCGGCGCCGCTGATGGGGCCAGGGGAGTCCAGTGCCAGCGGGGGTCGGTGCCATTGCGGGCCAGTGCCGGTCGCGTCAGTGCCGGTGGTGTTGTCAGTGCGGGTGGTGATCAGTGCCGGTGGGCGGTCGCCTCCTCGACGTGCCGCCGGATGCAGGACCGGGCCAGGTGCTCGGCGAGCGCGCCCTCGCCGCGGGTGATCGCGTCGACGATCTCGGCGTGCAGCGGGTGCTGCCACCACTGCCCGAGCCGGTCGGTCTCCTCACGGGGATGCGAGAGGTCCGCCAGGACCCGGATGAACAGCTCGGCGGCCGGATTGCCCGCCAGCCGGGCGATCTCGAGGTGCAGCAGCACCGGGGCCTCCCCGGTGGAGCCCGCTGCGACCGGCGCCGGCCGGGTGCCGGCTGACCGTGTCCGCGAGCGCGCTCCCGCGGCCCGCCCGCCCGGCGTGGCCGGCTGCAGCGCACCGCGCAGCCGGGTCAGTCCGGCCGTGTCGATCCGTTCGGCGAGCCTGCGGACGGCCACGGCCTCCAGGGCGGACCAGGTCTCGCAGAGGTGCTCCGGCCGGGCACGGGCGAAGTCGAGGTAGACCCGGGCGACGTCGCGGACACCGTCGTGGTCGGGCGCGGTCACCACAAGGCCGCCGCCGGGACCGGGCCGCGGCCGAGCCACCCATCGGCTCTCCAGCAGCCGGACGGCTTCGCGCAGCACCGACCGCCCGACCTGGTAGCGCTCCATGAGCTGGGCTTCCGACCCGAGCCCCTCGCCGACCGGCCACCCGCGCCGGATGATCTCCAGCTCGATGGTGCGGGCCAGTCGGGAGGCGAGGGTGCGCTGCCCGAAGCGGGAGGTCGGTTCCTCCGGCTCGCCGACGACGAGGCCGATCGCCCCGCCGTTCTCGGCATGGCCGCCGGCGCGGCGGCCCGCGGCGTGCCCGCCGCCGAGGGCGGAGCCGACAGCGGGCGCGGCGCCGCGTGGGGAAGTCCGTGCTGCGCCGTGGAACGCGCCGGACGCTGTATTCCGGCCGGCCGGCGATAGCCCGTCAGACACTGCTCTTCCTCCGGATGAACTCGTTGGCCGACGCCGGACTTTCCGACGTCGCCGTGACTGCTCCGACGGCGGGCAGTCATCTCCGCGCCGGCGACCTGTCGACGGCGTTCGCGATGACGCCCACAGTGTGCTCGGATTCCTTTCCGGACGTGTTCCGTGCCGTTCCGGTGAGTTCCCGGTAGTCGGCACCGACGTTTGCCCCCGGCATCGGAAGCGTGTTCCAGATAAGGGGCTCCAGTCAACCGATTGCAGCTACCCATGTGGGCCCAGGGCGCGCCCGTTTGGCATCTGTGCAGCTCCGCCGCTTCGTGTCCCGGTGGCCCGGAAGCGTGACCGGAGGATGCGTGGCCGGCCGGGAATGCGCGTAGCCCGGCCGTTTCCACTGCGTGGCGGCTTCCCGCGCACCGCCGGCACGGCGCGCGGCGGTGTCGTCGGTGGTGGAGCGGCTGGGCTCTCGACATCCGGACGTGTGTCCCATGCCATCCACCGTGACCGGCACTTACAGGCCACCTACATCCTGTTCGACCGTTCGTGCGGAAAATCGACGCACTTCCGGGACGCCGATACGTGGTGGTTGCGCCCTGCCCCCGTTATCGGCTCGTGAACCACTCCGGAGTGCCGTGCCCCGGTCGCCCGCGTCGGTATTCACCGACCATTCGCCGGGTTGCGCGCCGGGACGGACCGAATTCGCGGACGGTTTGCCGCCGACGGGTTGAGGAAAGAGCGGGGCGACCTCGGGAGGCCGTCGGGCACGGGCCTCGGGGTGTGGGGCCGACGGACGCGCGTCGTAGCGGCGAGTAGCGGATGGTTGCTCAGAGTGATTTTATTGCTCCGCGGTGACGTAAGCGTCGCATGCCACAAGGGGTCTCTGGCCTGTCACCGTAGGGACCGAAGTCCTGACCCGGGGCCGCCACGGCTCGGTGCGGCGTCTGTTACTTCCTCCGGTGTAATTCGGCGCGCAAGTTCTCGTTAGCTGAGAACTTGTGTTAGGAATGGGCGTCTTTCGGCTGGTCTGGGGGGAAATTGATCACGGTGCAGATGGCCCATCAACATTCGAGTCAGGATCTTCTGTTCGTCGCGGTGTCCGTACTGCTCGCCGTGATCGGCTCCTTCGCGGCGCTGGTGAGCGCGATGCGGATACCTTCCGCCGAGGGGCGGGCGAGGTTGCGGTGGACGATCTTGGCCGCGGTGTCTCTCGGTGGCGGCGCGGTGTGGTCCATGCACTTCATCGGAATGATCGGTTACCAGGTCGCCGACCGCGACGTGCGGTACGACCTGCCGCTCACCGGGCTGTCCCTGCTCATCGCGATCGCCGTCTCGGCGGTGGGCCTGTCGCTGGTGGCCCGGCGTCCGGACAGCCCGGTGCGGCTGGCCGCCGGTGGCGTCGTCGCCGGGCTCGGCGTCGCCGCGATGCATTACACGGGCATGGCCGCGATGCACGTCGGAAGTGACATCAGCTACCGGCACGGGCTGGTGGCCCTGTCGGTCGGCGTCGCCATCGTCGCCGCGCTGGCCGCGCTGTGGATCGCCTTCCGTGTGCTCACCGGGCTGCACGTCGTGCTGGCCTCGCTGGTCATGGCCGTGGCCGTCTGCGGGATGCACTACACGGCGATGGCCGCGACGCAGGTCCAGACGGCCGCCGTGCTGTCCCCGGTCACCGGGGCGGACCCGATCACCCTGGCGATGCTGGTGTGCGTGATCGCCTTCTCCGTGCTCGCGGTCGTGATCTTCGCCGCGCTCGGCGGGGTCACCTATTCCGATCCGTTCGCCCCGGTCCAGGAGCGCAGCCGGCATCGCGGCGGGCCCCGGCCGGGCGCCGGGCGGGTCGAGGGCGGCCCGTCCCACCGGGAGCGCCCCGGTGGCGACGGCCGGGTCGGTGGGGGTGAGCGGCCGGATGCCGCGGACCGTTGGGACGCCGTGGACCGGCGCGATCCGCCGGACCAGCGGGGCCCGGCCGACCCGGTCGGCTGGACGGGTGACGCCCACCATGGGTGGCGGTGACCTCCGCCAGTGCCCGCGGACGCCGTCCGCCTGCTCTCGGATCGGTGTCGGACCCCGGCCGTACGGTGGTCGGGTGAGTCTCTTCGACGCGGAGCTGGCCGAGACGCTCGCCTCCTCCGGCCCGCTCGCGGCCCGGTTACGCCCACGTGGCCTGGACGAGGTCGTCGGGCAGCGTCACCTGCTGGCGGAGGGCAGCCCGCTGCGCCGGCTGGTGGAGGGCGGCGGGACGACCTCGGTGGTGCTGTGGGGGCCGCCCGGTACCGGGAAGACCACGTTGGCGCACATCGTGTCCCGGGCCACCCGGCGCCGGTTCCGCGAGCTCTCGGCTGTCACCGCGGGTGTCAAGGACGTCCGCGCGGTGGTGGACGAGGCCCGCGAGACGTTGTCGATGTCCGGTGTACGGACGGTCCTGTTCATCGACGAGGTGCACCGGTTCACCCGTACCCAGCAGGACGCGCTGCTCCCGTCCGTGGAACGCGGGTGGGTGACGCTGGTCGCGGCGACCACGGAGAATCCTTTCTTCTGTGTTGTCTCCCCGTTGCTCTCCCGGTCGCTGCTGCTGACCCTCGAGCCGTTGACCGACGCCGACATCGCCGAGCTGGCGGAGCGTGCGGTGACCGATCCGCGCGGCTACGGCGGGCGCCTCGTGCTGGCAGAGGAGGCCCGCGAGCACCTGGTCCGGGTCGCCGGCGGTGACGCCCGGCGCGCGCTGACCGCGCTCGAGGCGGGCGCGGAGGCGGCGCTCGCCGCGGCCGGTCCGGACGGAGCCGGTCCGGACGGAGCCGGTCCCGTCCACCTCGAGCTCGACCTCCTCGAGCGGGCGGTGGACCGCGCCGCCGTCCGCTACGACCGGGAGGGCGACCAGCACTACGACGTCGTCAGCGCGTTCATCAAGTCGATGCGCGGCGGTGACGTCGACGCCGCACTGCACTACCTGGCCAGGATGCTGGAGGCCGGCGAGGACCCGCGTTTCGTCGCACGCCGAATGATCATCCTGGCGAGCGAGGACGTCGGGATGGCCGATCCCGGGGCGCTCGGGGTCGCCGTGTCGGCGGCCCAGGCCCTCGAGCTCGTCGGGCTCCCGGAGGCACGGCTCGCCCTGGCCCAGGCGGTGATCCATCTGACGCTGGCGCCGAAGTCGAACGCGGTGATCACCGCGCTGGACGCGGCGACGGCCGACATCCGGTCGGGCCGGGTCGGGCCGGTGCCGCCGCACCTGCGTGACGCGCACTACCGGGGCGCGGCGCGGCTGGGTCACGGCGAGCGGTACCGGTATCCGCACGATCACCCGGACGGGGTGGTCCGACAGCAGTACGCGCCGGACGTCCTCGCCGGGTCGGACTACTACCACCCGACCGGGCACGGGTTCGAGCGGCGGGCGGGCGAGCGGCTCCTGCTGCTGCGCGGAGTGCTGCGGGGACAGCCGCCAGGCCCCCCGGCGGACACCTCCGGCTGACCACCCGGCGCCGGCCCGTCCGGCCGGGGACGGACACGGACGGCCCGGGGGTTACCGGTGGTGCGTGCACACCGGTCGGTAAGGTCACTGGCGAACGGCACCGGCAGACCACCCGGACCACCGCACGAGGGCGCCGCACCGGACGGCGTGACGGCCGCCGTGGCAGGCGGTGCGGCGTGACGGCCGGTGCGGCGTGACGGGCGGAACGGTGTCCCGGCGGGACTGCCCCGGCCCGCGCAGGGCGGCCCCGGTGGTCCGGCCGGCCTCGGTGGCCGGTGTCACCAGGCGTTACCCGGCACTGGCGTTACCTGAGACAGGCGTTACCTACGACTGGCGTTACCGACAACGATGGAGGCGAAGCACATGTCCGGTGGTGCGGTCGCGGGCCTGATCGCCTCTGGGGCGTTCGCGGTGCTCGTGCTCTTCGCCTGCTACGTCCTGTACAAGCTCGGCAAGATCTTCGACGAGGCCGCGGCCCGGGTACGGCAGACCGGGATCGTGATCGACGAGGGCACCGCCCGGGTCCGGCAGGCGGGGGCGACCGTGGACGAGGTCAACGTCGCGCTCGCCCACGTCAACAAGGAGCTCGACCGGATCGACGCGATCACGGCGAACGTGCAGACGGTGACCACCAACGTGTCGTCGCTGACGTCGCTGTTCGCCGCCACGCTGGGCGGGCCGATCGTGCGGGTCGCCGCGTTCAGCTACGGCGTGCGGCAGGCGGTCGCGAAGCGGGCGAAGGCGGATGTCACCGCGCGCGTGTCGGCCGAGATGAAGGCGGAGAAGTCGCAGCGCCGGGCCGCGCGCCGCGCGCCCGAGGTCACCGCGTCCGGCGCGGGCGGCCGGGGTCGTCGCTGATGGGGACGAGGATGTTCTACGTCGCCCTCGGCGCGGCCACCGGGGTGCTGGTGGTGCGCCAGGTCGCCCGCGCGGTCTCCTCGCTGTCGCCGACGAGTCTGGCCGGGTCTTTCGTACAGTCGGTGCGGGAGTTCGCCGCCGACGTCGGCGAGGCGATGGCCGAGCGGGAGGAGGAGATCCGCTCCGCGCTCGGCCTCGACGACGCGGACGGCTCCGGCGACGGCGAGCGTACAGGCGCCGCCACGAGCACAGGGGCTGCCGCGAGCGACCAGGACACCGCTGCCCCGGGTCCTGACGAGTTCGACCCGGAACGGACGATGCGTCTGGTCCCCGGCGCGCGCCGGCCATGACCTCCGACCGGTCACGGCCGATCCCGGGTACACGCCCGGCGTCGGCCGGGTGGCCGGGTGCCTTATCCCGACGACCCTGGACGACGTGAACCGATGGACACGGCCGAGATCCGCCGCCGCTTTCTGAACCATTTCTCCGAGCGGGGTCACACCGTGGTCCCGAGTGCGTCCCTGGTGGCGCAGGACCCGACCCTGCTGCTGGTGAACGCCGGCATGGTTCCCTTCAAGCCCTACTTCCTCGGGGACCTGAAGGCGCCGTGGAACCGTGCGACCAGCGTGCAGAAATGCGTGCGGACCGTGGACATCGACAACGTCGGCCGCACCGCCCGGCACGCCTCCTTCTTCCAGATGTGCGGGAACTTCTCCTTCGGTGACTACTTCAAGGCCGAGGCGATCCCGTTCGCCTTCGAGCTGATCGTCGACGGCTACGGCTTCAACCCCGACGACCTGTGGGCCACCGTCTACCTGGACGACGACGAGGCCGAGGCGATCTGGCGCACCCTGCTGCCCGCCGAGCGCATCCAGCGGCGCGGCAAGAAGGACAACTTCTGGTCGATGGGTGTGCCCGGCCCGTGCGGCCCGTGCAGCGAGATCTACTTCGACCGCGGCCCGGCGTACGGGCGCGAGGGCGGCCCGGAGGCGGACGAGGACCGCTACCTGGAGATCTGGAACCTCGTCTTCATGCAGTTCGCGCGGGGCGAGGGCAGCGAGTACGGCTACGAGATCGTCGGTGATCTGCCCGCCCGCAACATCGACACCGGGATGGGCCTGGAGCGGATGGCCACCATCCTGCAGGGTGTCGAGAACCTGTACGAGATCGACATCTCCCGTCCGGTGCTCGATGCGGCCGGCCGGCTCACCGGCACCCGCTACGGCGCCGACCCGGCTTCCGACGTCCGGCTGCGGGTCGTCGCCGACCACACCCGGACCGCGGCGATGCTGATCTCGGACGGGGTCTCACCGTCCAACGAGGGCCGCGGGTACGTCCTGCGGCGGATGCTGCGCCGGGCGGTGCGTGACGCCCGGCTGCTCGGCGCCCGCGAGCCGGTCATGGACGAGCTGTTCGGTGTGGTCCGCGCGGCGATGGGTCCGATCTACCCGGAGCTGGTCGACCAGGCCGAGGCGATCACGGCCGTCGCGGTCGCCGAGGAGACGGCCTTCCTGGAGACGCTGCGCACGGGCACCACCCTCTTCGACACCGCGGTCACCCAGGCCAGGTCCAGCGGGTCGTCCCAGCTCAGCGGCGAGTCGGCGTTCCGGCTGCACGACACCTACGGGTTCCCGATCGACCTGACCATGGACATGGCGTCCGAGGCGGGCCTGACCGTGGACGAGGCGGGCTTCCGCCGGTTGATGGAGCGCCAGCGCCAGGCGGCGAAGGCCGACCGGGCGTCCCGGCGGATCGGCAACCTGGACCTCTCCGCCTTCCGGCCGATCCTCGCCGCCTCCGGCCCGACGACGTTCACCGGCTACACCGAGCTCGGGCGCGAGTCGGGCATCGTCGGCATCGTCGGCATCGGTGACGGCGGCAGCCTGACCGCGGCCGGCGAGGGGGAGGAGGTCGGCATCCTGCTCGACGCGACCCCCTTCTACGCCGAGAGCGGTGGCCAGGAGGCCGACCTGGGCCGGATCCGGTTCGACGGCGGCGAGGCCGAGGTGCTCGACGTCCAGCGCCCGGTGCCCGACCTGGTCATGCACCGGGTGAAGGTGCTCGGCGGCGAGCTGCGCGTCGGGGCGGACGTGTTCGCCGAGGTGGACGTCGAGCGCCGGCGCGCGGTGTCGCGCTCGCACACCGCCACCCACCTCGTGCACACCGCGTTCCGCCGGGCGCTCGGGGAGTCGGCGACGCAGGCCGGGTCGCTGAACTCGCCGGGCCGGCTGCGCTTCGACTTCCACGCGCTCGGCGCGGTGCCCGACTCCGTCCTCGCCGACGTCGAGGACGAGGTCAACGAGATCGCCCTGCGTGATCTGGAGGTCCGCTGGTACGTCACCTCTCAGGAGGAGGCGCGCCGGCTGGGCGCGATGGCGCTGTTCGGTGAGAAGTACGGCGACCGGGTCCGTGTCGTGGACGTCGGGGACTACGCCCGCGAGCTGTGCGGTGGCACCCATGTGGCCAGCTCGGCCCAGCTTGGCGCGATCAAGCTGCTGTCCGAGTCGTCGATCTCGGCCGGGACGCGCCGGGTGGAAGCGCTGGTCGGCATGGACGCCTTCCGGTTCCTGGCCCGCGAGCACGTGCTCGTCTCACAGCTCTCCAGCGCGCTCAAGGCCCGTCCGGACGAGCTCGCCGACCGGGTCGCCGACATCGTCGGGCGGCTGCGCGACGCGGAGAAGGAGCTGGAGCGGCTGCGGGCACAGGCGGTGCTGGCCGGCGCGGCGGCGCTCGCCGCCGGCGCCGAGGACGTGGGGGGCGTGGCGCTGGTCACCGCGCAGGTGCCCGCGGGCACTCCGGCAGACGACGTCCGCCTGCTCGCCCTGGATGTGCGCGGCCGGCTCGCCGGCCGGCCGACGGTGGTCGCGGTCGTCGAGGCCGCCGGCGCGGCAGTCGTCGTGGCGACCGACGAGACCGCGCGGACCCGCGGCCTGCGGGCCGGCGACCTGGTCCGGCACTCCTGGGCCGCGCTCGGCGGCAAGGGCGGCGGCAAGCCTGACGTCGCCCAGGGCGGACGCGGTGACGCGGACATGATCCCGAAGGTCTTCGCCCGGCTGCGCGAGCTGGTCGCCGACCAGGGCGCGTGAACGACACCGGTGTGGGCCGGGGGGACACCGGCGGCGCGGCCGCGGCGTCGCCCCGGCCCGGCCCGGACCCCGTGACCGCTCCGGATTCCGCGGCCGGTTCGGATTCCGCGGCCGGCGGGCAGGCGGACGCGGGGCGCGGCGTGCGGATCGGGGTGGATGTCGGGTCGGTGCGGGTCGGTGTGGCGGTGAGCGATCCTGACGGTCTGCTCGCCGTGCCGGTGACAACTCTGCGCCGAGATGTGTCTCGCCGTGGCTTTGCGGACGTCGACGAGCTTGCCGACATCGTCCGGGACAGGCACGCTGTCGAAGTTGTCGTCGGTCTGCCGCGTCACCTCTCCGGCCGGGAGGGCGAGGCCGTCCGGCTCGCGCGGCGGTACGCGGAGGTGCTGTCCGCGCGTGTCGCGCCCGTGCCGGTCCGTCTCGTCGACGAGCGGCTGACCACGGTCGTGGCGCATCGCAGAATGGCTGAGCGCGGACTGCGTTCCCGGGCCCGCCGTGATCTCGTGGATCAGGAGGCAGCAGTGCAGATCCTGCAGCACCACCTGGACGTCCGCCGGGCACGCGGGGGATCCGGCGGCGCCGCCTCGGGCGGTACTGGGCGGCCCCTGGATTCGGCGTGATCCGGGACGGGGACGGATTCGACGAGCTGCTCGACGGCGCGGGCTACGACGACTACGACGACCGGGACTACGACGACCGGGCGTACGAGGAGCAACGCCGTGCCGCGGCGGGTGCGCGGCGCTCCCGCCGCGGCCGCGCCGGGAGCGTGGACGGCCGCGACCGGGCCGGCCTGGCCGCGGGTGAGCGCGAGCCCGCCGGCTACGAGGACGGCTTCGAGCCGGACGAGGCCGACGCGTACGGGGCCTACGGCGGCGCCTATGACGACGACGCCGATGGCGACCCCGACGACGGGGCCGCCCCGCCGAGGCGTGGGCGTGACGATGACCGGGGGCGGCCCGATGGACGTCGGCCGGGCTCGGCTCTGCCGAAGCTGATCGGTGTGCTGGTCGTGGTCGCCGTCCTGGTCGGCGCGGGGATCTTCGGTGTCGGCAAGGTCATCGGCCGGATCGGCGGGGAGCCCGCGGCCGACTACGCGGGGTCCGGCGAGGGCATCGTCGTCGTTCAGGTTCCCGCCGGCGCCACGTCGTCGGAGATCGCGGGCCGGCTGGCCGCCTCCGACGTGATCGCCAGCCGGCAGTCCTTCGTCAACCTCGCGTCGCGGGACCAGCGCGCGCTGTCGATCCAGCCGGGCACCTACCGGCTGCGCTCGAAGATGAGCGCGGTGGCGGCGCTCGACGCGCTGCTCGACGACGCGTCCTCCGCGCTGTTCCGCTACACGATCAGCCCTGGGGACACGGTCCGGCAGGTGTTCAAGGAGCTGTCCACACGTACGGGCACGCCGGTGGCCGACCTGGAGGCGATCGCGCGCAAGCCGTCGACGCTGGGCCTGCCCGACTACGCCACGGGGCTGGAGGGCTACCTCTTCCCGTCGACCTACGACGTCGCGCCCGGCACGGACCCGGTGGACGTGCTCAAGGAGGCCGTCGCCCGGTTCCGGGCCAACGCCGAGGAGATCGACCTCGTCGGGCGCGCCGAGGCCGGGCACGTGAAGCCCCAGGACGTTGTGATCATCGCCTCCATCATCGAGAAGGAGGTGGCGAACGAGGGCGAGGGGCCCAAGGTGGCGCGGGTCATCTACAACCGGCTGAACGACACCTCGGGCCGCTTCCGGCGGATCGACATGGACTCGACCACCCGGTACGCCCTCGACGAGTACGAGGGCCCGCTGACCCAGGACCAACTCCGCCAGAACAATCCGTACAACACCCGCGCGGTCGAGGGTCTCCCACCCGGCGCGATCTCGAACCCGAGTACCTGGGCGATCGAGTCCGCGCTCAGCCCGGCACAGGGGTCGTGGTTCTACTTCGTCTCCATGCCGCAGACGCACGAGACGGTCTTCGCCACCACCGACGCGGAGTTCCAGGACGCGCTGGACGAATACCACCGCCAGGGAGGGGCCGAGTAGCCGTGGTGATCAGCTCTCGTGACCGTGCGGAGCCGGCCGGGCCGGGTCCGCACGCCGGGCGGGCGGCGGTGCTCGGCTCGCCCATCGGTCACTCCCTCTCCCCGGTGCTGCACACGGCCGCCTACGAGCGGCTCGGCCTGGACTGGACCTACACGGCGATCGAGTGCGACGAGGCCGGCCTGCCGGGCATGCTCGACCGCCTGCGTGACGAGCCCGGCTGGGCCGGGGTCTCGCTGACGATGCCGCTCAAGACCGCCGCGGTCGACCTGCTCGACGACGTCGAGCCCACCGCGGCCCTGCTCGGCGCCGTGAACACCGTGGTCGTCCGGGAGGACGGGCGGCTCGCCGGGTTCAACACCGACGTCGACGGCGTCGGGTACGCGCTGCGGCGGCTCACCGGCGGCGCGGCCCCGGTCCAGCCGCTGGTGCTCGGGGCCGGCGGGACGGCGCGGGCGGTGGTCGCCGCGCTCGCCCGGGTCGGTGCCACTCGGGTCGCGATCGTGGCGCGCCGCCCCGACGCGGTCGCCGAGCTCGTCGGCATCGGCGCCCGGCTCGGCGTCTCGGTCACGGCGCTGCCCTGGGACATCCTCAGCGGCGGGATGCCGGCTGGGCCGGACCTGGTGGTCGCCACGACCCCCGCCGGGGTGACCGACGAGCTCGCGCGTCGCCCGTGGCCGGTGACCTGCGCGTTGCTGGAGCTCCTCTACCACCCCTGGCCCACGGCGCTGGCGGCCTGCGCCTACCGCGGCGGTGCGCGGGTGGTCGGCGGCCTCGAGGTGCTGGCCGGCCAGGCGGTCGGCCAGGTGTGCCACTTCACCGGCCGCCCGGTGGACGAACGGGTCCTGCTCGCCGCCGGCCACGCGGCGCTGTCGGCCCGCGTCGCGAGCCGGATCGGATGAGCCCGGCGGTCGGATGAGCACGATGGTCAGGTGAACAGGGTGGTCAGGTGAACACGGTGGTCGCCGCCACCGTGGCGGCCGCGGTCTGCGCCGCGCTGCCGATCCCGCTGCTGCCCCGGGTCGTCGACTCCTTCGATCCGGTGGACGGCCGTTTGCCGCGCCGGGCGACCCCCGCGCCGGCCGTGCTCGGCGCCGTCACCGCCGTCCTGATCGCCGCCGTCGCCGCGTCGACCTACCCGCACCCGGGACGTCTGCCCGCGTACCTGTACCTGACGGTCGTCGGGGTCGTGCTTGCCGCCGTGGACCTGCGGGTGCACCGCCTGCCGGACGTGATCGTGCTGCCCTCGTACGCCGTGCTGGCCGCGCTGCTCGCCGTGCCCGCGCTGGCCGAGGGCGCGCCCGGCCGCTGGCCGCGGGCGCTGCTCGCCGGCGCCGTGGCCTGGCTGTTGTACGCGGGTCTGCGCCTGCTGCCGGGGGCCGGGCTGGGGCGGGGGGACGTGAAGCTCGCCGGGCTGCTCGGCGTGGCGACGGGCTGGCTGGGCTGGTCGGCCGTCGTGGTGTGGCTGGTCGCGACGACCATGATCTCCGGTGCGGTGGTCCTCGTGCTGCTGGCGCTGCGCCGCGTGTCCCGCCGTGATCCGATCGCCTACGGCCCGTTTCTGCTGTTCGGGGCGCTGATCGCGGTGCTCGGCGTGGGCTGGGAGCCGGCCGGCTGAGCGATCTCCGGCCCGCGACGGGGGCTCGTACCGGACCGGCCGTGAAAGACTGGCAGGCATGGTGCGTTGGTTGACAGCGGGGGAGTCACACGGCCCCGCACTGGTTGCGACGGTCGAGGGGTTGCCGGCGGGCATCCGGGTGTCCAGCGCGGACATCGGCGCCGAGCTGGCCCGGCGCCGTCTCGGCCACGGTCGCGGCGCCCGGATGAAGTTCGAGCAGGATGAGATCGAGCTGCTCGGCGGCCTGCGGCACGGGGTCAGCCTGGGCGGCCCGGTGAGCGTCGTCGTGCGCAACACCGAGTGGCCGAAGTGGGAGCGGGTGATGGCGCCCGACCCGATCGACCCGGCGGAGCTGGAGGGGTTGGGCCGCAACGCCCCGCTCACCCGCCCGCGCCCGGGTCACGCCGACCTCGCCGGCATGCAGAAGTACGGCTTCGACGACGCGCGGCCGGTGCTGGAGCGGGCGAGCGCCCGGGAGACGGCCGCCCGGGTCGCGCTGGGCACGGTCGCCAGGGCGCTGCTGCGCCAGGCGTACGGCATCGAGGTGGTCTCGCACGTCGTCGCGATCGGCGCGGTCGAGGTGCCACCCGGCACGCCGCCGCCGACCTCGTTGGCCGTCGTCGACGCCGACCCGGTGCGCTGTGCCGACCCGGCCAGCAGCGCGCTCATGGTCGCCGAGATCGACGCCGCCCACCGCGACGCGGACACCCTCGGCGGCATCGTCGAGGTGCTGGCCTACGGCTGCCCGCCGGGGCTGGGGAGCTACGTCCACGGCGACCGCCGGCTCGACGCGCGGCTCGCCGGCGAGCTGATGGGCATCCAGGCGATCAAGGGCGTCGAGTTCGGTGACGGTTTCCGCACCGCGCGCCGGCGCGGATCGGTCGCCCACGACGAGATCGAGCCGCTCGAGGGGCCGGGCCGGCGGGTCCGGCGGGCCAGCGATCGCGCCGGCGGCGTCGAGGGCGGGATGACGACGGGCGAGCCGCTGCGCGTCCGCGCGGCGATGAAGCCGATCTCGTCCCTGTCGAAGCCGCTGGCCACGATCGACGTCGCAACCGGCGACCCGGCGGTCGCCATCGCCCAGCGGTCGGACGTGTGCGCGGTGCCGGCGGCCGGCGTGGTCGCCGAGGCGATGGTCGCCCTCGTGCTCGCCGGCGCAGCGCTGGAGAAGTTCGGCGGCGACTCGGTGGAGGAGACCCGGCGCAACTACGAGGGCTACCTGAAGTCGCTGGCGGTGCGTTGACCATGCGCGCGGAGAGCGGGGCGCGGGCCGACGGGCCGGGGGCAGCTGTGTCCGGCCCGGTCGCCGTGCTGGTCGGCGCGCCGGGGGCGGGTAAGAGCACCGTCGGTATGGCGGTCGCGGCGCGCCTCGGGGTGGCCTTCCGCGACACCGACGCCGATGTCGAGTCGAACCTCGGAATGAGCGTCTCGGACGTGTTCCTGGAGCACGGCGAGGAGTACTTCCGCGCGGCGGAGCGGGCGGCGGTGCTGACCGCCCTGGCCGAGCACCCGGGTGTGCTCGCCCTGGGCGGCGGGGCAGTGCTGGACGCCGGCGTCCGCGCGGAGCTGGCCCGGCACTGGGTCGTCTACCTCGACGTGACCGCGTCTGACGCGGCGAAGCGGGTCGGGCTCGCGCGCGACCGGCCGCTGCTCGTGGAGGGCCCGCGGACCCGGCTGGCCGCGCTGCTGAAGGCCCGCCGTCCGCTGTACGAGGAGGTGGCCGCGATCACCGTGGACACCGCCGCCCTCGGGATCGACGACGTCGTCGCCGCGATCCTGATCGAGCTCGCCGGGAGGGCGGGGCACTGATGTGCGCGATGAAGGTTTCCGACATGGTCCGCATCCAGGTCACCCCGTCCGGTGACCGGGCCTACGACGTGGTGCTGGGCGAGGGCGCCCTCTGCGAGCTACCGGCGCTGGCCGCGGGGCGCACCCGGGTCATGGTCATTCACCCGCGAGCGCTGCGGGCCACCGCCGCGGCGGTCATCGCCGAGCTGCGGGCCGGCGCCGGTGCCGGCGTCGAGACGCACGCGTTCGAGGTGCCGGACGGCGAGGAGGCCAAGCAGCTGCGGGTCGCGGGCGCCTGCTGGGACGCCCTCGGCCGGGTCGGCTTCACCCGCGACGACCTGGTGGTCGGGCTCGGCGGCGGGACGACGACCGACCTGGCCGGGTTCGCCGCGGCGGGCTGGCTGCGTGGTGTCGACGTCATCCAGGTGCCCACCACCGTGCTCGGGATGGTCGATGCGGCGGTCGGCGGCAAGACGGGTATCGACATCGAGGCGGGCAAGAACCTCGTCGGCGCCTTCCACCAGCCGCTGGCGGTGCTCTGTGACCTGTCGACCCTGGCCAGTTTGCCGGCGGTCGAGGTCCGGGCCGGGCTCGCCGAGGTCGTCAAGGCCGGGTTCATCGCCGATCCGCGCATCCTCGAGCTGCTGGAGGCCGATCCGACCGGGTCGGCGCGGCTGCCCGAGCTCGTCGAGCGGTCGATCCGGGTCAAGGCGGCGGTGGTGTCCGGCGACCCGCGCGAGGCCGGCCGGCGCGAGATCCTGAACTACGGGCACACCCTCGCCCACGCGATCGAGAAGGTCGAGAACTTCTCCTGGCGGCACGGCGCGGCGGTCTCGGTCGGCATGGTCTTCGCCGCCGAGCTCTCCCGGCTCGTCGCCGGGCTCGACCGCGCGACCACTGATCGCCACCGCGAGCTGCTGCGGGCCATCGGGCTGCCGGTGGAGTACCGGGGGGACCGCTGGCCGGCGTTGCTCGACGCGATGCGGGTCGACAAGAAGACCCGGGGCCGGCGGTTGCGTTTCGTTGTGCTCGAAGCGCTCGGCCGGCCGCGCGGATTCGACGATCCCGAGCCCGGCCTGCTGCTGGCCGCGTACGGCTCGGTCGCCGCGGGCGGTGTGAGCGCTACCGGGAGCTGACCGTTCGGCTGGCACCGCGCGTGGTCCGCCGTGGGCTGCGAGGCGGCCATGCCCTCGATCTGTAGACTTTGCCGCGGCCTGACCCGGTGACGGGCGGCGGGCCGGCGATCGACCAGCTGACGGTCGGTCGACAACACGGCGATCGGCCGGACGGCGACCGGAACGGAGAGACACGCGCAGTGGCGACAACGAACGACCTGAAGAACGGCATGACGCTCGACATCGACGGGGTGTTGTGGAACGTCGTCGGATTCCAGCACGTCAAGCCGGGCAAGGGCGGGGCGTTCGTCCGGACGACGCTGAAGAACGTGCTCACCGGCAAGGTGGTCGACCGGACGTTCAACGCCGGAATCAAGGTGGACGTCGCGACCGTCGACCGCCGCGAGATGACCTACCTCTACCGTGACGGCGCCGACTTCGTGTTCATGGACAGCGAGTCGTACGACCAGATCCCGGTCCCTCCGGGAGTGGTCGGCGGGGTTGCCGACTACATGCTGGAGAACACGATTGCCACCGTCGCGCTGCACGACGACGCGCCGCTGTACGTCGAGCTTCCGGCGAGCGTCGAGCTGACCATCTCCGCGACGGACCCGGGCGTCCAGGGCGACCGCTCGACCGGCGGCACCAAGCCGGCGACGCTCGAGACCGGCGCGAACATCCAGGTGCCGCTGTTCATCACCACCGGCGAGAAGGTCAAGGTCGACACCCGCGACGGCCGGTACCTGGGCCGGGTGACGAGCTGAGCGCCAGGTCCAAGGCCCGCAAGCGGGCGCTGGACGTCCTCTACGAGGCGGACATGCGCTCGGTGCGGGCGATGGAGACCCTTGCCGCGCACCGGGCGCAGGCCGACCCGCCGGTGCCGGACTACACCTCGGACCTCGTCGAGGGCGTGGTGGCCCACCTGGCCGAGATAGACGCGCACATCGCCCGGTTCGCCCAGGGCTGGACACTGGACCGGATGCCCCCGGTGGACCGGAACATCCTCCGGATCGCGGTGCTGGAGCTGTTCTGGCGTTCCGACGTGCCGGACCGGGTCGTGATCGACGAGGCGGTGCGGCTGGCCAAGACGATCTCCACCGAGCGGTCGCCGGCATTCGTCAACGGCCTGCTGGCGAGCCTGCTCAAGGAGAAACCGGTGCCGGAGGGAAGCCCTCGGGCAGCCGGGGCGGCTGAGGCCGTGGGCGGCGAGTCGGCCGAGGCCTGAGCTCGCGTACCGAGGCTCGCGCCTGAGTCAGCGCGGTGTCCCGGTACGTCACGGATGTGACGTACCGGGTCGTCCCCCAGAAGATCCCTGGTGCTGGTGCTGGTGCTGGTGCTGTGCGTGCCACCGCTGGGTGGTGGAGCGGAGCGACGGTACCCCCCGGTGACCGTCCGCCCGTGGTGCCTGGTGCGTCCGGATGCCCGGGCCGGGCATCCGGGTGTGGAACCAGCCGACGGCGGGACTAGGCGTCCGACGCGGCCGGCTCGCTGCCCTGCTCCGGCGAGAGAACACCCCAGGACACGAGCTGCTCGGTGAGCTTGCTCGGGGAGGTGTCGTAGATGACCGCGAGGGAACGCAGGTCCTCGTAACGGATTGAGAGCACCCGGCCGTTGTAGTCGCCGCGCTGGCTCTGGATGGTGGCCGCGTACCGCGCGAGCGGACCGCCCTGCTCCTTGGGAACCTGCGCGAGACGTTCAAGGTCGAGGACGATGCGCGGGGACTGCTCGAGGGGCGCCACGGTGGAGCCTTCGGGGAGCAGCTCCCCTACCGGCACGCCGTAGAACTCGGCCAGTTCAGACAGGCGCTGGACGGTGACGGCGCGGTCTCCACGCTCGTAGGAGCCCACCACGACGGCCTTCCAGCGACCGTGCGACTTCTCCTCGACGCCATGAAGCGAGAGCCCCTGCTGGGTGCGTATCGCGCGCAGCCGAGCACCGAGCGCCTTCGCATAGTCGGACATCGAAGTGCCCACTCCTGTCGTGGTCGATCAGCTGGAACCGGGGCTCTTGCCGCCGGCGGTTACCGATAGTAGTGCCCGCCAGGTTGAGGCTCGACACCCGGGGGGTCGTGTCGCCTCTTTCTTTGTACCACTTTCTGTAGCCTCCTGGTTGCGGCTGGCATTAGCGCCGCTGGCACTTCCCGGATGGGGCGCCGGCCGGTGCGTTTCGTCTATCTACGGTGACGTGTAGTGACGATTTTGATGCTCGGTATGCGGAGCATCGTGACCCGTGTCACTCTCAGCAACGGCTCTCGCGGGCTGGTTGAAGCGTCCGTGGAATCCGTCCGTACCGGGCCGACGTCTTGCGTGGCCCCGGCCCTCAGGCCTGCTCGACCGGTCCCTTGGGCCCGGAGGCGGCTGGTACGGTCGCGTGGACCGCTCCTTTAAGGACCGTCCAGTGAGGCGGGGAAGGAGGGACACCTCGTGGCCTCGGCCGCACAAGGCGACCCTGCCCGGAACACGACCGGGCGTACCGCCCGTCCACGGGACGAGCTCCGTGCCGGGACGGCCGATGTGAGCAGCACCCCCACCGGGTCCGAGGGGCTCACCGGGTCCGAGGGGCTCGGCATCACCCGCACCGTGCTCTCCGCCGCCGACATGAACCGGGTCGTGAGCCGGATGGCGCACCAGGTGCTGGAGAAGACCTCCGGCGGCGACGGCGTGGTCCTGCTCGGCATCCCGACCCGCGGCGTGCCGCTCGCGGAACGGCTGGCGCGTCGGGTGGCCGCGGTCGAGGGCGTGACCCTTCCCGTGGGCTCCCTGGACCCGACCATGTACCGGGACGACCTGCGGCTGCGCGGCGTGCGCCCCCTCGAGGTGACCGAGATCCCCGACTGCGGGGTCGACGGGATGGTCGTCGTCCTGGTCGACGACGTCCTCTACTCCGGGCGCACCGTCCGGGCCGCGCTCGACGCACTGTCCGCCTATGGCCGCCCCCGCGCTGTGCAGCTCGCCGTCCTGGTCGACCGGGGCCACCGCGAGCTGCCCATCCGCGCCGACTACGTGGGGAAGAACATGCCCACCTCGCGCCGCGAGTCGGTCGCCGTCCGGCTCCGGGAGGTCGACGGCGCCGACGCCGTCCTCATCGTCTCGTCGGACGCGCCGTGACCGCGCACGCGACCCCGCGTCGCCGCCCGAGGTGGTGGGTGTGATGAACCATCTGCTTTCCACCGCGGATCTCAAGCTCGACGACGCGTTGCTGGTGCTCGACACGGCGGACCGCATGGCGCGGGTCGCGGACGCGCCGGTCCGCAAGCTGCCGACGCTGCGCGGCCGGACCGTGGTCAATCTGTTCTTCGAGGACTCCACCCGTACCCGCACGTCCTTCGAGGTCGCCGCCAAGAGGCTGTCGGCAGATGTGATCAATTTTTCGGCCCGGGGGTCAAGCGTGTCGAAGGGCGAGAGCCTGAAGGACACAGCGCAGACCCTCGAGGCGATGGGCGCGGACGCCGTCGTCTGCCGTCATCCCGCGAGCGGCGCCCCGCACCGGCTGGCCAGCTGGGTGCGCGGCAGCGTCGTGAACGCCGGTGACGGTACGCACGAGCACCCCACCCAGGCGTTGCTCGACGCCTTCACCATCCGCCGCCGGCTCGGCCGGCTGGACGGGCTGGCCGTGACGATCGTCGGGGACGTCCTGCACTCGCGGGTGGCCCGCTCCAACGTCTGGCTGCTGACGACCCTCGGTGCGCGGGTGACCGTGGTCGCCCCGCCCACGCTGCTGCCGCTCGGTATCTCCGGGTGGCCCGTCGAGGTGTCCTACGACCTCGAGTCGGTCCTGCCCAAGAGCGACGTGGTCATGATGTTGCGTGTGCAGCGGGAGCGGATGTCCGCGGCGTTCTTCCCGACCGAGCGGGAGTACAGCCGCCGTTACGGCCTCGACGCGGACCGGGCCGCGCTCATGCCCGAGCACGCCCTGGTCATGCACCCCGGGCCGATGGTCCGCGGGATGGAGATCGCCTCCTCGGTGGCCGACTCGCCGCGCTCGACGGTGGTCGAGCAGGTCGCGAACGGCGTGAGCGTCCGCATGGCCGTCCTCTACCTGCTGCTCGGCGGCAGCGGCGCCGAACGGGAGTCCTCATGACATCGGTGATCGTGGTGCGTGGCGTCCGTCCGCTGGGTGGTGACGCGCGGGATCTGGTGATCGCCGACGGGACGATCGCCGCGGTCGCGCCGGCCGGGGGCGGCGAGCGCACCGGCGTCGTGGCCGAGGCCGCCGCGGGCTCCGCCGACGGGACCCGTCCCGCCCCCCTGGTCGTCGACGCCACCGGGCTCGTGGCGCTGCCCGGGCTGGTCGACCTGCACACCCACCTGCGCGAGCCTGGCCGGGAGGACGCCGAGACGGTCGACTCCGGTACCCGCGCGGCGGCGCTCGGCGGCTACACGACGGTGTTCGCGATGGCCAACACCGACCCCGTCGCCGACACCGCCGGGGTGGTCGAGCAGGTGTGGCGGCTCGGCCAGGACGCCGGGCACTGCGACGTGCGCCCGGTCGGCGCGGTGACCAGGGGGCTCGCCGGCGAGCGGCTCGCTGAGCTGGGCGCCATGGCCTCCTCCGCGGCGGCGGTCCGGATGTTCTCCGACGACGGTCACTGTGTGTCCGACGCGTTGCTCATGCGCCGCGCGCTCGAGTACGTCAAGGCCTTCGACGGTGTGATCGCGCAGCACGCGGAGGAGCCGAGGCTGACCGCCGGGGCGCAGATGAACGAGGGCGCCATGGCCGCGCGGCTGGGCCTGCCCGGCTGGCCGGCCGTCGCAGAGGAGGCGATCATCGCCCGGGACGCCCTGCTGACCGGGCACGTCGGGTCGCGCCTGCACATCTGCCACGTGTCCACGGCGGGCTCGGTCGAGCTCATCCGGTGGGCCAAGGCGAAGGGCTGGCGGGTGACCGCGGAGGTCACCCCGCACCACCTGCTGCTCACCGAGGAGCTCGTCGCCTCGTACGACCCGGTGTACAAGGTCAATCCGCCGCTGCGCACCGAGGCCGACACAGAGGCACTGCGAGCCGGGCTCGCGGACGGCACGATCGACTGTGTGGCCACCGATCACGCCCCGCACGCCTCCGAGGACAAGGAGACGGAGTGGGCCGCCGCCCGGCCCGGGATGCTCGGCCTCGAGACGGCGCTGTCCATCGTGATCCAGACCATGGTCGAAACCGGCCGGCTCGACTGGGCCGGTGTCGCCGACCGGATGGCGTTGGCGCCGGCCCGGATCGGCGCCGTCGCCGACACGCCGCGTGACCCGGCGAGCTTCGCCCAGGTGGGCGCGCCCGCCACCCTGACCCTGCTCGACCCGGAGGCGCGACGGGTGATCGATCCACTCGCCGTCGCCAGCCGGAGCAGCAACACTCCGTACGGTGGCCGCACGCTGCCCGGTGCCATCCGGGCGACGTTCCTGCGAGGCCGGCCCACCGTGCTCGACGGGAAGATCATATGACCTCCGCCTCACGATCCACATCCCTGCCGGGGATCACCCCGTTCGCGCTGGCCGGCCCCGTGCTGGCCGCCGGTGGCAAGGATCAGACGGGCCTGCACCTGCTCCTCGCCTTCGGCCTGTTGCTGCTGGTCGTGGCAGTCGTGGGCGCGATGCGACGGGCTTGGCGCGGCCGTGCGCAACAGCAGGAGGAGAACCTGCCGGACCTGCCCGAGCCGCCGGAGCAGACCGGGAACGTGCTGGCCGCCCCGCTGCGTGGGCGCTACCTCGGCACGGTGGACGCCGGCCACTGGCGGGAGTGGATCGCCGCGCGCGGCCTGGCCGGGCACGACGGCGACTACATCGCCGTCTACGAGCTTGGAGTGCGGGTCGACCGGGACGGCGAGGCGTTCTGGATCCCCCGGGAGGCCGTGCGGGGCGCCCGTCTCGAGCGGGCGCACGCCGGGAAGGTCGCCGCGCCGAGCCGGCTGATCGTGGTCGCGTGGTCGTTCGAGGGCCGGGAACTGGAGGCCGGCTTCCGCGGCGAGGACCGGGCCCGCCAGCCGAAGGTCGTCCGCTCCGTGCACGACCTCATCGGGCCGGCGCCCGCCCAGCCGATGTCCGGCGACATCACCTCGCCGCACGCCCTGCCCCGGCCGCGCAACCGGCTGCGGCCCCGCGTGCCGGCGCCGGCACGCCCGGCCGAGCCCGGCGCGCCGGCCGCCGCGGCCCCCGCCCGCGGGCAGCGTCCTGATCTCGCCGCGGTGGCTCCGGGCGGGCCCGCGACGATGCCGATCCCGGTCAACGGCCGCCAGCCCCGGTCGGAGCGGGCCGGGTGGCGCCGCGGTGGCGCCGCGGCCAGTCAGGGCGCCGCCGCCGAGACCCACGCCGGCCAGCGCGGATACGGCGCGGACGCGCCCGGCACGGGCGCCTCCGGCGGCTACGACACCGCTGCCCACGACACCGCTGCCCACGGGACGGGTGCCCTTGGGACGGGTGCCCAGGACACGGGCGCCTACGACATCCGCGCCCACGTCACCGGAGCGCACAGCATCAGTACCGACAGCACCGGCGCCCACGGCACCGGTGCGTACGGCGCCGGCGCGTACGACACCGGCTCCCATCGTGCTGGCGGGTACGGGACGGGCTCGCACCGGACGGGTGCGTACGACACCGGCGGTTACCGGCCAGGTGCCCACGACGTGGGCGCCCAGGGCTCCCAGGCCGTGAGCGGCGGGACGGCCGGCTACGACACCGCCGGCTACAGCACAGCCGGCTATGACACGGCCGGGTACGGGACTGACAGCTACGACCTGCGACGCCAGGGCACCGGCGGGCTGGACGCGCGCGGCCACGCCACCGGCGGGTACGGGCGCCCCGGCGCCCCCGGGCCGGCCGCTCCCGACCAGGGGGCGCTCGACTCGGCCGCGTACCACCTGGGTGCCGGCGACGCCGGCGTCCACAGCTCGGGTGCCTACAGCTCGGGTGCCTACAACTCCGGCGCCTACGGCTCCGGTGCCAACGACACGGGTGCCCACGACTCGCGTGGATACGGCCAGGGCGCATATGACCAGGGCCGGCGCGACCCGGGCGGACGTGACCAGGGCCGGCGCGACCCGGGCGGACGTGACCAGGGTGGATACGACCGGGAGGCGTACGCCTCCCGCGGCCGGGCCGGCACGCCGCCGGCCGTCGGCGTGCCGGGTGACCAGGGGAACTACTGGCGGACCGGCGCCGAACCGGCGGAGCGGCCGCGCGACCAGGGGACCGACGCGTTCACCGCACCGCCCGGTGAGGCCTCGTACCGACGGGAGGAGTACCCGTGACAGCGGCGCCCTGGCGGTCTGCCAGGGGTGGAGGGGGCCTGGCCGGCGGCCGGGCACGACGGATCGATGCGGGGGTGAGCCGGTGACCGGCTTGGACAGGCAGCCGGCTCCGCCGGAGCGGGAACAGGCCCGGCGCGGGCCGGGAGCGCCCCGCCGCGCGGTGCTCATGCTCGAGGACGGCCGGAGCTTCGCCGGGGACGCGTTCGGCTCGGTCGGCGAGGCGTTCGGCGAGGCGGTCTTCTCCACCGGGATGACCGGCTACCAGGAGACCCTCACCGACCCGTCGTTCCACCGTCAGGTCGTGATCATGACGGCGCCGCACATCGGCAACACCGGGGTGAACGACACCGACTACGAGTCCGACCGCATCCAGGTGGCCGGCTTCGTCGTGCGGGACCCGAGCCGGCTGGCGTCGAACTGGCGCGCCCAGCGCACCCTGGACGACGAGCTCGAGAACGCCGGCGTGGTCGGGATCAGCGGGGTCGACACCCGCGCGCTGACCCGTCACCTGCGCGAGCGCGGCGCGATGCGGTGCGGGGTCAGCAGCACCGACACCGATCTCGACTCGCTGCTCGACCGGGTGCGGGCGTCGCCGGAGATGGTCGGCGCGGACCTCGCCCCGGAGGTCAGCACGGACCAGCCCTATGTCGTCGAGGCGCGGTCGGGCCTGCCGGTCTTCACCGTCGCCGCGCTGGACCTGGGCATCAAGCGGAACACCCCGCTCTCCATGGCCGCGCTGGGCTGCGAGGTGCACGTGCTGCCGGCCCGCAGCACGGCCGCCGAGCTGCTGGCCCTCTCGCCCGACGGGGTCTTCCTCTCGAACGGCCCGGGTGACCCGGCCCGCGCGGACTACGCGGTCGAGACGCTCACCGGGGTGCTGGAGGCCGGTGTCCCGGTCTTCGGGATCTGTTTCGGCAACCAGGTCCTCGCCCGGGCGCTGGGCTTCGAGACGTACAAGCTGACCTACGGCCACCGCGGCGTGAACCAGCCGGTCGCCGACACCCGGACCGGCCGGATCGCGGTCACCAGCCACAACCACGGCTTCGCGGTGCGCGCGCCGCTGACCGGTACGACCGACACCCCCTACGGGCGGGTCGAGGTGAGCCACGTGGCGCTCAACGACGACGTGGTGGAGGGCCTGACCTGCCTGGACGTGCCGGCGTTCAGTGTCCAGTTCCATCCCGAGGCGGCGCCTGGCCCACACGACGCCCAGGGACTGTTCGACCGGTTCTGCGGCCTGATGACGGCCGGCCGGCGGAAGCGGGGAGAAGGCTGATGCCCAGGCGCGAGGACCTGCGCTCCGTGCTGGTGATCGGCTCCGGGCCGATCGTCATCGGCCAGGCGTGCGAGTTCGACTATTCCGGGACGCAGGCGTGCCGGGTGCTGCGGGCCGAGGGCCTGCGGGTGATCCTGGTCAACAGCAACCCGGCCACGATCATGACGGACCCGGAGATCGCCGACGCGACCTACGTCGAGCCGATCACGCCGGACATCGTCACGAAGATCATCGAGCGGGAGCGGCCGGACGCCATCCTGGCCACCATGGGCGGGCAGACGGCGCTGAACACGGCGGTCGCCCTGCACGACGCCGGGGTGCTCGAGCGCTTCGGCGTCCGGCTCATCGGCGCCAACATCGACGCGATCCGCTCCGGTGAGGACCGGCAGGCCTTCAAGGACATCGTCGCCTCCGTCGACGGCGAGACGGCCCGCAGCGCGATCTGCACGACCGTGGCGGAGTGCCTGGCCGCGGCCGAGGAGTTCTCCTACCCGGTCGTGGTGCGGCCGAGCTACACCCTCGGCGGTGCCGGCAGCGGGTTCGCCCACGACCCCGACGAGCTGCGCCGGATGTCCGCGGACGGGCTGGCGGCCAGCCCGACCACCGAGGTGCTCGTCGAGGAGTCGGTGCTCGGCTGGAAGGAGTTCGAGCTCGAGCTCATGCGGGACCGCGCCGACAACGTGGTCGTCGTGTGTTCGATCGAGAACATCGACCCGATGGGCGTGCACACCGGTGACTCGGTGACCGTCGCCCCGGCGATGACCCTGACCGACCGCGAGTACCAGCGCATGCGGGACATGTCGATCGCCGTCATGCGCGCCGTCGGGGTCGACGCGGGCGGCTGCAACATCCAGTTCGCGGTCGACCCGGCCACCGGACGTCTCGTCGTCATCGAGATGAACCCGCGGGTGTCCCGTTCGTCCGCGCTGGCCTCGAAGGCGACCGGCTTCCCGATCGCGAAGATCTCGGCCAAGCTGGCGCTGGGCTACACCCTCGACGAGATCCCCAACGACATCACCCGCACCACCCCGGCGGCCTTCGAGCCGACCCTCGACTACGTCGTGGTGAAGGTGCCGCGCTTCGCGTTCGAGAAGTTCCCGGGCGCCGACACGATGCTGACCACGACGATGAAGTCCGTCGGGGAGGCGATGGGGGTCGGGCGCAGCTTCGCCGAGGCCCTGCAGAAGGCGCTGCGCTCGATGGAGCAGTCGGGCCTGGCGTTCACCTTCGACCCGCCGGGCCGGTCCGCGGCGGAGCTGCTCGACGCGGCCCGCACCCCGCACGACGGGCGGCTGCACACCGTCCAGCAGGCGCTGCTGGCCGGCGCGACGCCCGCCGAGGTGACCGATGCCACCGGCATCGACCCCTGGTTCGTCGACCAGATCGTGTTCATCAACGAGATCGCCGCGTCGCTGGTCCGCAACCCGGACGGCATCCGCCGCGCCAAGCGCGCCGGGTTCTCCGACGCCCAGCTCGCGGGCCTGCTCGGCACCAAGGAGGACGTGGTCCGGTCGTTCCGGCACCGGGCGGGCATCCGTCCCGTCTACAAGACGGTCGACACCTGCGCCGCCGAGTTCGCCTCCGCGACGCCGTACCACTACTCGTCCTACGACTCCGAGACCGAGGTCGCGCCGAGCGAGAAGCCCCGGGTGATCGTGCTCGGCAGCGGGCCGAACCGGATCGGGCAGGGCATCGAGTTCGACTACGCCTGTTGCCACGCGGTGATGGCGCTCTCCGAGGCCGGCTACGAGACCGTGATGGTCAACTGCAACCCGGAGACGGTCTCCACCGACTACGACACCGCCGACCGCCTCTACGTCGAGCCGTTGACCGTCGAGGACGTCCTGGAGGTCGTGCACGCCGAGTCGCAGGCGGGGCCGCTGGCCGGGGTGATCGTGTCGCTGGGCGGCCAGACCCCGCTGGGCATCGCCGCCGCGCTCGCCGACGCCGGCGTCCCGCTCGTCGGCACGCCACCGAAGGCGATCCACCTCGCGGAGGACCGCGGCCAGTTCGGGCAGGTGCTCGCCGCCGCCGGCCTGCCCTCGCCGCCGCACGGGGTGGCCACCTCCTACGCCGAGGCGCGCACGGTCGCGGACCGGATCGGCTACCCGGTGCTGGTGCGGCCGTCCTACGTGCTCGGCGGGCGGGGCATGGAGATCGTCTACGACGACCCGATGCTGCGCGACTACATCGAGCGCGCCACGCAGATCTCGCCGGAGCACCCGGTGCTGGTGGACCGCTTCCTCGACGACGCGGTCGAGATCGACGTGGACGCGCTCTACGACGGCTCCGAGCTCTACCTCGCGGGCGTGATGGAGCACATCGAGGAGGCCGGGGTGCACTCCGGCGACTCCGCCTGCGCGCTGCCGCCGATCACCCTCGGGCGCTCGGAGCTCGACCGGATCCGCGAGTCCACCCGGCTGATCGCCGAGGGGGTGGGCGTGCGCGGGCTGCTCAACGTGCAGTACGCGCTGCAGTCCGACGTGCTCTACGTGCTGGAGGCCAACCCGCGCGCGTCGCGCACGGTGCCGTTCGTCTCCAAGGCGACGGCCGTGCCGCTGGCCAAGGCCGCGGCCCGGGTGATGCTCGGCGCCACCGTGCCCGAGCTGCGGGCCGAGGGCCTGCTGCCGGAGTACGGCGACGGCGCCACCCTGCCGCTGGACTCGCATATCTCGGTCAAGGAGGCCGTGCTGCCCTTCGGCCGGTTCCGGGACGCGGGCGGCCGCGGGGTGGACACGGTGCTCGGCCCGGAGATGCGCTCCACCGGCGAGGTGATGGGCATCGACGACGGCTTCGGTACCGCGTACGCCAAGTCGCAGGCCGCGGCCTACGCGTCGCTGCCGACCTACGGACGGGTGTTCGTCTCCGTCGCCAACCGCGACAAGCGTGCGATGATCTTCCCGATCAAACGGCTGGCGGACCTCGGCTTCGTCGTCTACGCGACCGAGGGCACCGCCGACGTGCTGCGCCGCAACGGGGTCAAGGCCGTGGTTCTCGGCAAGCATCGGGCTCCCAGCGAGAACCTCATCGACTGCGTCGAAATGATCATGTCTGGCCAGATCGACCTGGTCATCAACACGCCGTGGGGTGTCGGGCCACGGCTGGACGGATACGAGATCCGCACCGCCTGTGTCAGCGCCGGGGTGCCCTGCATCACCACCATTCAGGGCGCCGCCGCGTGCGTGCAGGGTATCGAGTCGCTCGTAAGGGGCGAACTGGGGGTGCGGCCGCTGCAGGAGTACCACGCGGCCCTGCGGTCGACCTGGGGGACGACCCCCGAGGGACTGCCGGGTGCGACCTCCGGCTCGGGCTCCCGGGCGCCGGGGGCGCGGCCGGGACCCGCGCCGGGCGCCGGGTCGGGATCCGGCTCGGCCGGCGGGGCGCCCGCCTCGACCGTGGCGGACCGGTGACCTCGTCGGGCGCCCCCCGCCGGTGGACGCCACCGGCGGGTCGCGCCCCGATCGCGGTCGCGCTCGACGCTCCGGACGCCGCCACCGCACTGGGCTGGGCCCGTGAGGTGGCGCCGCACGTCGCCGTGCTGAAGATCGGTCTGGAGCTCTTCTACCGGGCCGGGCCGACGATCGTGACTGCGCTGCGTGACGAAGGGCTGCTCGCTCCGGCTCGGCCGGCGCAGCCCGCGGCGTCCGCTCGGGTGGTGAGTTCCGTCACGGGGGGTGATGTGGCGGACGGCTGGAGTGAGCCGCGCGGCTCCGCGGCGCCCGAGCTCTTCCTCGACCTGAAGCTCCACGACATCCCGGCGACCGTGGCCGGCGGGATGCGCTCGCTGGCCACGCTGGCACCTCACTTCGTGACCGTGCATGCGGCCGGCGGCGCGGCCATGGTGCGCGCCGCGGTCGACGCCGGGCCCGATGTTCATGTAACCGCGGTCACGGTGCTGACGTCGCTGGACGCCGCCACGCTCGCCGCCGTCGGGCTGTCCGGACCGCCCTCGGACGCCGTCCGCAGGCTCGCGGTGCTCGCCGTGGAGGCCGGTGCGCGGGCACTCGTCTGCAGCCCGAAAGAGGTCTCTGTGGTCCGCGCGGAGCTTGGTGAAACTGTGACTCTGGTCACGCCTGGAGTGCGTCCAGAGGGGTCTGAGCGGGCTGACCAGGCCCGGGTCGCCACCCCGGAACGGGCACTCGCCGACGGTTCGGACCTCCTCGTGATCGGCCGTCCGATCACCTCCGCGGCCGATCGGGCCGTGGCCGCCGCCACTATCGCCACCAGGGTTACTCCACTCCGGTAGGCCCTTGACCTGCGCAAACGCCACTACGGGTGGATCTGGGCCGCTCTGGGTGCCCGAGTACCGGTACGGTGGGGCCGCTACGGACCGAATGCGTCCGGCGCGTGCGACGCAGGTCATTCATCCGGGCAAAGGCTGTGTCTTGTGGGGACAATGCGGGGTACCCCCGTGATGCAGCTCCGGCTGGACCGAGGAGCCTCTTCCTCGCTAGTTTGCGCGGCGCGATCACCGAATTGAGGAGGCGTACCCGTGACCCTGCCGCCCCTGACGCCCGAGCAGAGGGCCGCCGCCCTCGAGAAAGCCGCGCTGGCCCGTAAGCAGCGCGCCGAACTCAAGGAGCGGTTGAAGAAGGGGGAGATCAGTCTTGCCGCCGTTCTCGAGCTGGCGGACAGCGATGAGGTCGTCGGCAAGATGAAGGTTTCCGCGGTCTTGGAGTCGCTTCCCGGAGTGGGCCGTGTTCGGGCCCAGAAGATCCGGGAGCGTCTCGGTATCAGCCCGACCCGCCGTTTGCGCGGGCTCGGGGCCAAGCAGCGTGCCGCGCTCCTCGAGGAGTTCGGCACGGGCGCCTGAGTGTGGCGTGATGCATAGGCGTTCCGATTGCCGGGTCGTTGGTAACGGCCCGTAACGGGCGCCGCCGGAAGGTGTTGAGGCCGCGAGGCGTCGACACGTTCCGGTGCCGTCGGCCTTCATTGCGTCGCGGATTCGCGTCACTCGATCAATCGCCGGCGGGCCGTGAGGAGTTCTCGCCGAATGTCCTGGGACTAAAGTCCCAGGGGTTCGGTGATGGCGATCCCGATCCGTTTGGCGTGCACCGGCCGGGGCCACCCGTGTGGTCACCCGACCGGGTTCCCATTGACGGCCGCATACCATCGGGGTGAACGGGGGAACCCGTCCTTTGATGGCATCCTGATGACGATGGTCCGTTGGCTGACGGTAGGGGACGGCGGGCGCCGGGGGGCGCCGGGCCGGCCGTCGCCGGCGTGGCCCGCCCGCCCCGCCTGAACCTGCGTGACCCGGTGGAGGGGCTCTAAGGTGTCGGGATGGGACTGACCGTGTTGTCGGGGCCGTCCGGAGTGGGGAAGGGCACGGTCGTCGCCGCCGTCCGCCGGCTGCACCCCGAGGTGTGGGTGTCGGTGAGCGTGACGACGCGAGCGCCGCGGCCGGGCGAGACGGACGGCGTCGAGTACCACTTCGCCGACGCGGAGGAGTTCGCCCACATGGTCAAGGTGGGGGAGTTCGTCGAGCACGCGATGTTCGCGGGGCACGCCTACGGCACTCCTCGGGGACCGCTCGAGGAGCGGCTGGCACAGGGCGTTCCCTGCCTGCTGGAGATCGAGCTGCAGGGCGCCCGGCAGGTCCGGTCGGCAATGCCGGGCGCCCGGTTCGTCTTCCTGGCCCCGCCCACCTGGGACGAGCTCGTCCGTCGCCTGACCGGTCGGGGCACGGAGGCACCTGATGTGATCCGCCGACGCCTCGACCGGGCACGCATCGAGCTGGCGGCCGAGACGGAGTTCGACGAGGTCGTCGTGAACGACGAGGTCACGGCCGCCGCCGCGAAGCTGGTGGGGCTGATGACCGGTCGCCCGCGGGACGCGCACCGCGCTGCGGACGTCCCGTGACCGGCGGCTCGGCGCTCCACCTCCCGGGGACGCGCGATCTCCGGGGCACCCACGGCCCGGCGGCGAACGGCTCGGTGACGGGCTGTACCGGTTGCGGCTGTACTGTTGTCCGGGACAGGGCTCGGCCCAGGCCGCCCACGGCGCGCCTGGAGCCGCCCGACCGCCCCACCCCGGAAGGACACCGTGTCCGGTACTGTCGCCCAGCCCGAGGGCATCACGAACCCGCCGATCGACGAGCTGCTCGAGGCCACCGACTCGAAGTACAGCCTCGTCATCTACGCGGCGAAGCGGGCCCGCCAGATCAACGCCTACTACTCCCAGCTCGGCGAGGGCCTGCTGGAGTACGTCGGCCCGCTGGTGGAGACGACCAGCGCCCAGGAGAAGCCGCTGTCGATCGCGCTCCGCGAGATCAACTCCGGTCTGCTCACGCACGAGACGATCACCGACCCGCTGCCGCCGATCTCCTGACCCACGCGGCCTCCGCGGCTCGCGTCCGTCTCGCCGGCCCTGCCCGTCCTGCCCGCCTCGGTTGTTCCGCGTGACAGGCGGCGGGGCGGGGATGCGCGGCGGTGGTTCGGCCGGGGCGGCGCGGCGGCCGCGGGTCGTGCTCGGCGTGTCCGGCGGCATCGCCTCGTACAAGGCCGTCGAGGTGCTGCGTCAGCTGACCGAGTCCGGCCACGACGTCCGCGTCGTGCCGACGGCCGCGGCGCTGCGTTTCGTCGGCGAGGTCACCTGGGCGGCGCTGTCCGGCCAGCCGGTGGTGACCGACCTGTTCACCGACGCCGAGGACGTGGCGCACGTCCGGGTCGGGCGCGAGGCCGACCTGGTGCTGATCGTGCCCGCCACCGCGGACCTGATGGCGCGGGCCGCGGCGGGCCGGGCGGACGACCTGCTCACCGGCACGTTGCTCACAGCCACCTGCCCGGTGCTGTTCGCCCCCGCCATGCACACCGAGATGTGGCAGCACCCGGCGACCCGCGCCAACGTCGCCCTGCTCCGCGAGCGGGGCGCCCTCGTGCTGGAACCGGCCGTCGGCCGGCTGACCGGCGCCGACTCCGGGCCGGGCCGGCTGCCGGAGCCCACCGAGATCGCCTCGGTCGCCCGGGCGGTTCTCGCCCGCGGGCGTGACGGCATGCGGCCCGACCTCGCAGGCCGCCACGTGCTCGTCAGCGCCGGTGGCACCCGCGAGTACCTCGACCCGGTGCGGTTCCTCGGTAACGCCTCCAGCGGCCGGCAGGGATACGCGCTGGCCCGTGCGGCGGTGGCCCGCGGCGCGGCGGTCACCGTCGTGGCCGCCAACGTCGCCCTGCCCGACGTGGCCGGCGCGACCACGGTGCCGGTGGGCTCGGCCGAACAGCTGCGGGCGGCCGTGCACGACGCCGCCCCCCGCGCCGACGTCGTGGTCATGGCGGCGGCGGTGGCCGATTTCCGGCCCGCCACCGAGCACAAGTACAAGATCAAGAAGGAGTCCGCGGCGCCGGACGCGATCGAGCTGATCCGCAACCCGGACGTCCTGGCCGAGCTTGTCGCGAACCGCCGTCCCGGCCAGGTGTTGGTCGGGTTCGCGGCGGAGACGGGCGGACCCGACGCCGGGGTCCTCGACCTCGCCCGGGCGAAGCTCGCCCGCAAGCCGGTGGACCTGCTGGTGGTGAACCGGGTCGGGTCCGGCCTGGGGTTCGAGGTGGAGCAGAACAGCGCGGTCCTCCTTGACCGTGCGGGCGGGGCTGCGGAGATCCCCCTGACCAGTAAGGATCTTCTTGCCCACCAGGTGCTCGACCGGATCGTCGACGCGCTGCACGACCGGAAGCCGGCCGGTGCGCATACCCCTGAGCGAACCTCGGTAAACTGCGCCGGTATCAGTCCTGATCTCCCCAGGGGGTAGTCCAGTGGCGACGCGCCTTTTCACGTCCGAGTCCGTCACGGAAGGACACCCGGACAAGATCGCTGACCAGGTCAGCGACTCCATCCTCGATGCCATGCTCAAGGACGACCCGAAGAGCCGGGTCGCCGTCGAGACCATGATCACCACTGGCCAGGTGCACGTGGCCGGCGAGGTGACCACCAAGACCTACGTCGACATCGCCTCGGTGGTCCGCGAGCGGATCCTGGAGATCGGTTACGACTCCTCCAAGAAGGGCTTCGACGGCGCCTCCTGCGGCGTGAGCGTCTCGATCGGCTCGCAGTCGCCCGACATCGCCCAGGGTGTCGACACCGCCCACGAGGCGCGCGTCGAGGGCTCCACCGAGGACGACCTCGACCGTCAGGGCGCTGGCGACCAGGGCCTGATGTTCGGGTTCGCCTGCGACGAGACTCCCGAGCTCATGCCGCTGCCGATCGCCCTGGCGCACCGGCTCGCCCGGCGGCTGTCCGCCGTCCGCAAGGACGGCCAGGTCGGCTACCTGCGCCCCGACGGCAAGACGCAGGTCACCATCGAGTACGAGGACGGCAAGCCGGTCCGCCTGGACACCGTTGTGGTCTCCTCGCAGCACGCGGCCGACATCGACCTCGACACCCTGCTCGCGCCCGACGTCGCCGAGTACGTCGTGGAGCCGGAGCTCGCCCTCCTCGAGATCAGCACCGAGGGGCGCCGCCTGCTGGTGAACCCGACCGGTCGCTTCGAGATCGGTGGCCCGATGGGCGACGCCGGCCTCACCGGGCGCAAGATCATCGTGGACACCTACGGCGGGTACGCCCGGCACGGCGGCGGCGCCTTCTCGGGTAAGGACCCGTCCAAGGTCGACCGCTCGGCTGCCTACGCCATGCGCTGGGTCGCCAAGAACGTCGTGGCCGCGGGCCTGGCCAGCCGCTGTGAGGTCCAGGTCGCCTACGCGATCGGCAAGGCCCACCCGGTCGGCCTGTTCGTCGAGACCTTCGGCACGGGCAAGGTGCCGGACGCGCAGATCCAGGACGCCGTCACGCAGGTCTTCGACCTCCGCCCGGCCGCGATCGTGCGGGACCTCGACCTGCTGCGCCCGATCTACGCGCAGACGGCCGCCTACGGGCACTTCGGCCGCCCGGAGCTGGACTTCACCTGGGAGGCGACCTCCCGCGCCGACGCCCTGACGGCCGCCGTCAAGGGCTGACGCCACCTGAGCCGCCCGCAGGGGCGGAGCCGACCCCCATCGGGGACGGCTCCGCCCCTGCGCATTTTTGGGACGGTTTGTTTGCGGTGGTCTGCTTTCCGACGGTCCGTGGCCGTTCGGTGATCCGGTTCGCCGGGCGGGCGCAGTGGGGGCCGATCCTGTCCGCCGCGACTGGTACGAATGCGGCATGGACGACGAGAGCGCGGTGATTCCGGGCCTCGCCGGCGCCGTGGTGGCCGCGGGCTCCCGGTCCACCGGGGGGCCGACGCCCGCGGGCGGTGTGCCCTCCGCGGCACCGGCCGGGCGCCCGGCGCGGCCCGCCGCCGGCGCGGCGAAGTCTGGCGTCGCTCCGGCGAAGCGAGGTGCCGTCGCCGCGAAGCCGGGCGGCTCCGAGAAGCCCGGCGCGGTGGTTCCGGCTGACGAGCTGCCGGTGGCCCGGGTCGTGGTCGACACCCCGCTCGTCCACCTTGACCGCCCGTTCGACTACCTCGTGCCGGCCGCCATGGCCGCCGCCGCGGTTCCCGGCTCGCGGGTGCGCGTCCGCTTCGGCGGGCGCCTGGTGGACGGGTTCGTCCTCGAGAGGTCCGAGCGGTCCGATCACACCGGGCGTCTCGCGCCGTTGGCCAGGTCGGTGTCGGCGGAGCCGGTGCTCTCCGAGCCGGTCGCCCGCCTCGCCCGCGCCGTCGCCGACAGATACGCCGGGACGATGGCCGACGTGCTGCGCCTGGCCGTCCCGCCGCGCCATGCCCGCGCCGAGGCTGAGCCGGTTGTCACCGGTCCCGGCATCGGCGTGGCGCCGGCGGCTACCGCGAGCGGTGGCGCGGCCGAGCTGGGCGGCGGCCGGTCCGGTGATCCTGGCCGCGCGGGGTGGTCGATCTATCCCGACGGCCCCGACTTCCTGGCGGCGCTGTCGAGCGGGCGCTCGCCGCGGGCGGTCTGGTGGGCGCCGCCGGGGCCCTCCTGGCCGGCGATGATCGCCGTGGCGGTCGCGGCCACGGTGGCCTCCGGGCGCGGCGCGCTCGTCGTCGTTCCCGACCACCGGGACGCCGACCGGGTCGCCGCGGCGCTGACACCTCCCGAGGCCGAGACCGAGGCCGGGCCGGCGGCGGGTGGCGTCCCGGCCGTGCTGCGGGCCGATCTCGGCCCGGCGGAGCGGTACCGGCGCTTCCTGGCGGTCCGCCGCGGGCAGACGCGGGTGGTCGTGGGGACCCGCGCCGCGGTGTTCGCGCCAGTGGCCGACCTCGGCCTGCTCGTCGTCTGGGACGACGGGGACGACCTGCACTCCGAACCCCGGGCGCCCTACCCGCACACGCGCGACGTGGCGGTCCTGCGGGCCCGGGAGGAGGGCTGCGCGGTGCTGGTCGGCGGGTTCTCGCCGTCGGTGGACGCCGAGGCCCTGGCCCGGGTGGGCTGGGCCGGCCGGCTGGCGGCCGGCCGGGACGCCGTGCGGCGGCTCGCGCCCCGGGTGGAGGCGGTCGGCTCCGACTTCGAGGCGTCCATCGACCCGGCCGCGCGGGCGGCCCGGCTGCCCTCGCTCGCCGTGCGTGCCGCGCGCGCCGCGCTGGCCGGTGGCGCGCCGGTGCTGGTTCAGGTGCCGCGGCGGGGATATCACCCGTCCATCGCCTGCGCGGACTGCCGCCGCCCGGCCCGGTGCCGGAGCTGCTCCGGCCCGCTCGGCCGGTCCGCCGCCGGGGCCGCACTGGCCTGCCGCTGGTGCGGGCGCCCGGTGCCGCGACCCACCGGCCATCCGACGGCGTCTGGGCAGGAGCCCGTCCCGGGGCGAGCCGGGGCTTTCGGCGCTGGTGTGGGCTCCGGTCGTTCCGCGGTGTCCGGGGGCGGCGTGGGTGGGTGGCGGTGCACGGGCTGCGGCGGAACGCGCCTGCGCGCGTCGGTGACCGGTGACCGCCGCACCGCCGAGGAACTGGGGCGGGCGTTTCCCGGCATCCCGGTGCGGGCATCCGGGCGCGACACGGTGCTGGCCATGGTGCCGGCCGCGCCGGCGCTCGTGATCGCGACACCGGGCGCGGAGCCGGTCGCCGAGGCCGGCTACGGGGCGGTGCTGCTCCTCGACGGCTGGGCGCTGCTCGGGCGTCCCGATCTGCGAGCCGGCGAGGAGACGCTGCGCCGGTGGATGGCCGCGTCCGCGCTGGCCCGGCCGGCGCCGGCCGGTGGGCTGGTGGTCGTGGCGGCGGATCTCGGGCTCGGGCCCGTGCAGGCGCTGGTGCGCTGGGATCCCGGGCTGTTCGTCGCCCGGGAGTCGGACGAGCGCGCCGAGCTCGGCTTCCCCCCGGTGAGCCGGGTGGCGGCGGTGGAGGGCACCCCCGCGGCGCTCGACGACCTGCTGGCGGCCGCCACGCTGCCGGCCGGCGCGGAGGTCCTGGGCCCGGTGCCGGTCCCGAGACGGGAGCCGGTCCCGAGGCAGGAACCGGGCCGCGGGGCCGGCGGGGAGCCGGCTCCCGGGCCGGGCCACGCACCGGGCCGTGGGTCGGGCCGGGCGCAGGGGCGTGAGCAGGGCAGGGGGCTGGGTCGGGTGCGGGCGGGGTCCGGAGATCCGAACGAGCCGGGGCGCCGGGGGCCGCCTGAGCAGGTGAAGCCACCGGAGCCGGCGGAGGAGCCCGAGCGTCTGATCATCCGGGTGCGCCGGGAGCAGGGCGCGGACCTCGCCGCCGCGCTGCGGGCCGCCCGCGGGGTGCTCGACGCCCGCCGTGTGGGTCGGGTGCGCGTCCAGCTCGACCCGCTGACGATCGGCTGACGGCTGCCGGCCGTCAGCCGTCAGCCGTCAGCCGGCGGACCGGGGCGGGGCCGCCGGTCCAATCCGGCGCCGGTTCCCGCGCGACCCGTAGCATGAAAGCGTCCGATCTCGCCGGACCGAGGTCGGTCAGGTGACGACATTCTGGGAGTGACCGTGTCCGTCCGTGATATCCGCCTTCTCGGGGATCCGGTGCTGCGTACGGTCGCCGACCCGGTGGCGACCTTCGACCGGGAGCTGCGCCGCCTCGTTGACGATCTCGCTGAGACCATGCGCGACGCCGGCGGCGTCGGCCTCGCCGCGCCGCAGCTGGGGGTGTCGCTGCGTGTCTTCACGTATCTCGATGACTCGGACGAGGTCGGGCACCTGATCAACCCGGTCCTGGGGCCCTTCAGCGAGGAGATGATGGACGGCGAGGAGGGCTGCCTGTCGTTGCCGGGGCTGGCATTCGACCTGCGCCGTCCGGAACGCGTCCTCGCCGTCGGCCAGAACTCCCACGGTGACCCGGTCACGGTCGAGGGCAGTGGCATCCTGTCCCGATGCCTGCAACACGAGACCGATCACCTCGACGGGATCCTGTTCATCGACCGTCTCGACAAGGAGACGAAGCGGGCGGCCATGAAGGCGATCCGCGAGGCGGAGTGGTCGAACGAGCCGAAGCCCGTGGTCAAGGTATCGCCGCACCCATTGTTCGGCCGCGGGCGCTGAGTCGCCAGGGAAAGATCATCGCGTCGGCCGTCCTCGCCACGATGGCCACCGGAACGGTGATCGGCACGGCGGTAGGGTCGACGATCGGGTCCGCCGCCGGGTCGATGATCGTGATGATGGTTGGGACGATCGGATCCGCGGCCGGGGATCCGGCCCGGGATCGGCGCTGAGGGAGCTGTGGTCATGCGTCTTGTCTTCGCCGGCACGCCGGCGGTCGCGCTGCCCAGCCTGCGCGCGCTGCTCGACAGTCCCCGCCACCAGGTGGTCGCGGTGGTGACCCGTCCCGACCGGCCCGCCGGCCGGGGCCGGCACCAGCGGTCCTCGCCGGTGCGGGAGCTGGCGGACGAGCGTGGTCTCGAGGTGCTGGCCCCGGCCCGCGCCGGTGACCCCGACTTCCTCGCCCGGCTCGGTGAGATCGCCCCCGAGTGCTGCCCGGTGGTCGCCTACGGCGCGCTGCTGCCCCGGCCGGCCCTGGAGATCCCGAAGCACGGCTGGGTCAACCTGCACTTCTCGCTGCTGCCGGCCTACCGGGGCGCGGCGCCCGTGCAGCGCGCCGTCCTCGCCGGGGAGGACATGACCGGCGCCAGCGTGTTCGAGATCGAGCCCGCCCTGGACTCCGGCCCGGTCTACGGGGTCCTCACCGAGCGGATCCGTCCCACGGACACGTCCGGAGACCTCCTCGACCGCCTCGCCGTCGCCGGCGCGCGGCTGCTGGAGGCCGTCATGGACGGCATCGAGGACGGCACCCTGCAGGCCCGCCCGCAGCCGTCCGACGGTGTCTCGCTGGCCCCGAAGCTCACCGTCGAGGACGTCCGCGTCGACTGGTCGGCCCCGGCCGTCGCGGTTGACCGGCTGGCGCGGGCCGCCACCCCGGCGCCGGGCGCCTGGACGACCTTCCGTGACCGGCGCGTCAAGCTCGGTCCCGTGCGGCCGGCGCCCGCGGGCCACCCGCCGCTGCCCCCCGGGCGGCTCGCGGTGCCCGAGCGCGGGCTCGTACTGGTGGGGACGGCGACCACGCCGGTGGTCCTTGACGAGGTTCGTCCCGAGGGAAAGGCGCCGATGCCGGCGGCCGACTGGATCCGCGGCCTGCGGCCCGGCACGGACGAGGCGTTCGCGTGAGTGTCTCCGCGCCCCGCCGGGGCGGCACGACAGACCCGGCGCGCCTGCTCGCCTGGGAGGTGCTGCGCGCTGTCGACGAGCGCGGCGCCTACGCCAACCTGCTGCTGCCCGCGCTGCTGTCCGGGCGCCGGCTCTCCCCGCGCGACCGCGGCTTCGCCACCGAGCTGACCTACGGATCGCTGCGGGCCCAGGGCACCCTGGACGGGGTCCTCGACACGGTGACCAGCCGGCCCGTCGCCAGCGTCGACCCGCCGGTGCGCGACGCGCTGCGGCTGGGCGCCTACCAGCTCCTGTCGACCCGGGTGCCGCCCCGCGCGGCGGTCGCGTCCACGGTCGACCTGGTCCGCGCCACCTGCGGGGAACGCCCGGTGCGGTTCGCGAACGCGGTGCTGCGCCGGGTCGCCGCGCGGATCGAGGCGGCGGCCGGTGACATCGCGGTCCTGCTCTCGGCCCCGGACATCGCCGAGGACCCGGCCGGCCACCTCGCGGTGGTCACCGCCCACCCGCGCTGGATCGTCGACGTCGTGCTCGACGCCCTGGGTGGGGACGTCGCCGGCGCGCACGCCGCGCTGGCTGCCAACGACACCCGGCCCGCGGTGCACCTGGTCGCCAGGCCCGGCCGGATCGACGCCGAGGCGCTGGTGGCGCAGGCCGCCTCGGTCGGCCTGGGGGCACGGCGCGGCGCCGGCTCGCCCTACGCCGTCCACCTGGACGGGGGAGACCCGGGGTCGCTGCCGGCCGTCGCGGCGGGCGACGCGTCGGTGCAGGACGAGGGCAGCCAGCTGGTCACCCTGGCCCTTGCCTCGGTCCCCACCATCGGCCGGGACACCGGGCTGACCGTGGACCTGTGCGCCGGGCCCGGTGGCAAGGCCGCCCTGCTGGCCGCGCTGCAGGCGGTCGGCGAGCCGGCGGAGACTGTGCGCGAGCCGGCGGCAGGGGGGCACCGCCCGCCGCCGGCGCGGCTGCTCGCGCTCGAACCGCGCGCGGCTCGCGCCGGCCTGGTCGCCGCCTCGCTCGCCGGGTTCCCGGCCGCCCTGGCGGTGCGCGCCGACGGGCGGTTCCCGCCGGTGCGTCCCGGCATGGCGGACCGGGTGCTGGTGGACGTCCCGTGCTCCGGCCTCGGCGCGCTTCGGCGCCGGCCCGAGGCCCGGTGGCGGCGCACGCCCGCGGACGTCGCCGCGCTGGTGCCGCTGCAGCGCCAGCTCCTCGTCGCCGCGCTGGATCTGGTGCGTCCGGGCGGGGCGGTGGCCTATGTCACCTGCTCGCCGCACCCGGAGGAGACGTCCGAGGTGGTCACCGCGATCGCCCAACAGCGGGGGGACGTCGCCATCCTCGACGCGCGGCGCTGCCCGCCGTTCGCCGGCCCGCCGTTCGGTGACGGTGCGCCGGGCGGCCTCGGGGACGGTCCGTTCGTCCAACTCTGGCCGCACCTGCACGGCACCGACGCGATGTTCCTGGCGCTGCTGCGCCGGGCGGACCGCTGACCGGCGAGGCTGGATACGCTCGCCGCGTGGCAACCGCGCAGATATATCCCAGCATGCTGGCCGCCGACTTCGGCCGGATCGCGGACGCGGCGCGCGCCGTGGCCGGGCACGCGGACTGGTTGCACGTCGATGTCATGGACTACCACTTCGTGCCCAACCTGGCGTTCTCCCCGGACACGGTGGACGCTCTGCGCCGGGTCACCGACACCCCGCTCGACTGCCACCTGATGATCGAGAACCCCGACCGCTGGGCGCCCGGCTTCGCCGAGCGGGGCGCGGCGAACGTGACGATCCACGCCGAGGCGGTCGGCGACATCGCGCGCACCACCGACGCGATCCGCGCGGCCGGTGCCCGCACCGGCCTGGCCGTCAAGCCGGCTACCCCCGTCGAGCACTACCTGGACGATCTGCACCGCTTCGACCTGCTGCTGCTGATGACCATCGAGCCGGGCTTCGGCGGCCAGAAGTTCATGGACGAGGTCCTGCCCAAGATCGCCGCGGCTCGTCGCCTGATCGACGAGCGCGGCCTGGACCTGTGGCTCCAGATCGACGGCGGGGTCAACCGGGAGACCATCGAGCGCTCCGCCGAGGCGGGGGTGGACGTCTTCGTCGCCGGCACGGCGGTCTTCGGCCTGGACGACCCGGCGGCGGCGGTCGAGTCCCTGCGCGCGCTCGCGCTGGCGGCCGCGCCGAGGCTCACCGCCCCGGCCGCCGATTTTGCCTCGCCCCCGGCTCCGGCCCCCGCTCCGGCCCCGGCTCCCGTCGCTGATCGTGATGCGGGTGGCGGGGCGGCCGCCGTCGGCGGGGTGCCGGCGTGAGCGAGGCGCGCGCCGCGGCCGGCGGGCGGCCACTGCCCGGTACCCCGGAAGGCGACCGGCACTGGCTGGGCCGGGCCGTCGAGCTGGGCCGGCGCTGCCCGCCGTCGGTCACCGCGTTCGCCGTCGGCGCACTCGTCGTCGCCGCGGACGGGACGCCGGTCGCCGAGGGCTACTCCCGAGCCGAGGAGCCGGCCGACCATGCCGAGGAGGTGGTGCTGCGCCGGCTGCCGCCGGGCGGCCTGCCCGCGGGCGCGACCGTGTACAGCTCGCTGGAGCCGTGCAGCGCCCGCGCGTCCCGGCCGCGTACCTGCACCGAGCTGCTGCTCGCCGCCGGGGTCCGCCGGGTCGTCTTCGCCTGGCGGGAGCCGGCCCTGTTCGTCGACTGCGACGGTGCCGAGCGGCTGGCCGCAGCCGGTGTCGAGGTGCTCGAGCTCGCCGAGCTCGCTGACGGTGTGCGGGCGGTGAACGACCACCTGCTGCGGTGACCGCCGGGGGCGTCCCGCGCGGTTTCCCGGTGGGGATGACGTGGATTACTGTCCGCGCCCCGAGCGTTCGCGGCGCCCGTATGTCAGACTTAACCGTGTACTAACAACAGCACGCGCGCTCCGGGGTCGGTGAAACTCCGAGCCGGCGGTGACAGTCCGCGACCCGTCCGCCCTTGTGGCGGCCGGTTGACCTGGTGGAATTCCGGGACCGACGGTGAAAGTCCGGATGGGAGGACGCGCGCGGGGCACCGCTGTGCCGGCCACGTGCGCGTGGCCGTCCCGGCGTGGGTCGGCGCGGGCGCGTCGGCCCTGACCCGCGTCGCCTTCTGATGTCCCGGACGTGCCGGGACCGGAGGTGCGGGGTCGGATGTTCACCGGCATCGTCGAAGAACTCGGCGTGGTGACCGCCATCGAGCCGCGGCATGACGCCGCGTCGCTGACCGTCGAGTGTCATGGCGTACTCGATGACGTGACGCACGGCGCTTCCATCGCCGTGAACGGGGTCTGTCTCACGGTGACCTCGTTCGTCCACCCCCCGGACGGCGCCGCCGGCGGGGACGTATCTGGGCCGGCCGGTTCCTCCGGGACGGCGGCCGGCGGCTTCACCGCGGACGTGATGCTCGAGACGCTGCGCAGGTCCGCCCTCGGTGACCTCTCGGTCGGGGACCGGGTGAACCTTGAGCGCCCCGTCCGCCTCTCCGACCGGCTCGGCGGGCATCTGGTGCAGGGGCACGTCGACGGTGTCGGCGTCGTCCTCGAGCGGGTGCCGGCCGAGCACTGGGAGGTCGTCCGCGTCAGCCTGCCGCCGGGGCTGGACCGCTACCTCGTCGAGAAGGGCTCGGTGACCGTGGACGGGGTCAGCCTGACCGTCGTCGACGTCCGCGCCGCGGCCGGCGGTGAACCGGCCAGTTTCTCCGTCAGCCTCATCCCGACCACCCTCGCCGCGACGACGCTGGGCACCCGCGCCGTCGGTGACAAGGTCAACATCGAGGTGGACGTCGTGGCCAAGTATGTCGAGAAGCTCCACGCCGACCTGAACGGATCACACTGATGACCACGAACCCGGTGACCACGAACCCGGCCGGCGACTCCTCGGCCGCCTCCCACCCGACGGCGCCCGCCTCCCACCCGACGGCATCCGACGAGGCGTCGGTGAGCTTCGCGACGATCGAGACCGCCATCGCCGAGATCGCCGCCGGCCGGCCGGTCGTCGTGGTCGACGACGCGGACCGCGAGAACGAGGGCGACCTGATCTTCGCGGCCGAGGCGGCAACGCCGGAGCTGCTCGCCTTCATGGTCCGGCACACGGCGGGGGTCGTCTGCGTACCGCTCGACCCCGCGGAGGTCGACCGGCTCGACCTCGACCAGATGGTCCCGCAGAACACCGACCGGATGGGCACCGCGTTCACGATCTCGGTGGACGCCCGCTCCGGCGTCACCACCGGGATCTCCGCCGCTGACCGTGCCCGGACCATCCGGCTGCTCGCCGACCCGGCCACCCAGCCCGGCGACCTGACCCGGCCCGGGCACATCTTCCCGCTGCGGGCGAAGGAGGGCGGCGTGCTGCGCCGGCCCGGCCACACCGAGGCCGCCGTCGACCTCGCCCGGCTGGCGGGCCTGCGCCCGGCCGGGGCGATCTGCGAGATCGTCAACGAGGACGGCTCCATGGCCCGGCTGCCGGAGCTGACCGCCTTCGCCCGCGAACACGGCCTGGCCCTGATCTCGATCGCGGACCTCATCGCCTACCGCCGCCGGACGGAGAAGCAGGTCGTGCGGGTCGCCGAGGCCCGCATCCCGACCCGCTACGGCTCCTTCCGGGCCGTCGGATACCGGGGCACCCTGGACGGCGTCGAGCACATCGCGCTGATCCGCGGCGAGGTCGGTGACGGGGAGAACGTCCTGGTCAGGGTGCACAGCGAATGCCTGACCGGGGACGTCTTCGGCTCCCAGCGCTGCGACTGCGGCAACCAGCTCGACGCGGCGCTGCGCGCGGTGGCGGCCGAGGGCCGAGGTGTGGTGCTCTACGTGCGCGGTCACGAGGGCCGCGGCATCGGCCTCATGCACAAGCTGCAGGCCTACCAGCTCCAGGACGCCGGGCACGACACCGTCGACGCGAACCTCGCCCTCGGGCTGCCGGCCGACGCCCGCGACTACGGCACCGGCGCCCAGATTCTGGTGGACCTGGGCGTGCGCGGGCTGCGGCTGCTGTCCAACAACCCGACGAAGCGCGCGGGCCTGGAGGGCTATGGGCTGCGCATCGTCGAGCAGGTGGGGCTGCCGGTGACCCACACCCCGGAGAACCTGCGCTACCTCACGACCAAGCGGGACCGGATGGGCCACGACCTGCCCGGCCTGCCTGACCTGCCGAAGGTCGTCGGCGGGGACGAGACCGCCGGCGCGCACGAGGCCCACCGCTGGCCGGTGACGGCGGCCCCGGTCGCCGACCGCGCGGACCGGGCCTGCGAGGAGGCCCGATGAGCGGCGCCGGAGCACCCGCCGAGGAGCTGCCCGACGCCAGCGGGGTGCGCCTGGCGATCGTGGCCACCCGGTGGCATGTGGAGATCACCGACGCGCTGCTCGCCGGCGCGCTGCGCGCGGCGAAGGACTCGGGCGTCACGGCCACGCCAACCGTCGTGCGGGTCTCCGGGGCCGTCGAGCTGCCCGTGGTCGTCGCCGCCCTGGCGGCGCGCCACGACGCGGTGGTGGCGCTGGGCGCGGTGATCCGCGGCGGCACCCCGCACTTCGAGTACGTCTGCCGCTTCGTGACGGACGGCCTGGTGCGGATCACCCTCGACGCCGGGGTGCCGGTCGGCTTCGGCCTGCTGACCTGCGACACCGTTGAGCAGGCCAGGGACCGTGCCGGCCTGCCGGGCTCGGCGGAGGACAAGGGCCGCGAGGCCACCCTCGCCGCGCTCGACACCGCCGTCATCCTGCGCGGCATCGGCGCCCTCACCTGACGGGCCGCCGCGGCGCGGCCGGCCGCGGGTAGCCGCCGGCCGTGCCCTCGCCGGGGCCCGGCCACCAGTGTGGGCCCCCGGTGGGCCGTCGGTCGCCGGGCCGTCGTCACCGGGCGGTGACGGCCCGGCGTACTTGTGATGTCACACGTTCCGCGAGACTGTGGTTTCGAACCGTATCGGTGACCTCGCGCGGCAGGGTCTGGTGCGGCAGGGTCTGGTGCGGCAGGGCCTGGTCAGGTGCGTCGCCGTCGGGGCGTACGGTTGCCGCACGGTGGTGGTTGCGGGAGCGGGTCTGAGGGGGATCGCCGCGTCCGTGTCACCTCATGGCGAGGTTCCGGTGCGACAGGTCGGCACCGGCGGTGGGCGGGGGGCTCACCACCGGTGCCGACCTTTCGGACGGTCGACACACATGAGGTGGGGACATGCAGGTGACGGGCCACGGGTCTGAACGTGACGCGGCCGGTGGGCCGTCCTCGCGCGATTCGGGCTCCGAGGGGTCCGACTACCCGGGAGCGGGCCGCGACCCGTTCGGTGCCGAACCGGAGCCGGTGACGCCCGAGGCGGGCGGCGAGAGCGACTCCGAGGGCGACGCCCGCCCGGTCTCCCTGCTGGGCATGCGGATGTCGCAGGAGACCCAGCCCGGCCGGGCGACGGTCAGCCGCCGGCAGACCCGCAGCCGCCCGCGCCCGCCGCGGCCCGAGCCGGGGCGCGGCGCACCGCCGCCGACTCCGCCGGCCGTCCGGCGGACGCCCGCTTCGCCCGCTCCGGCCGGCCCGCCCGCGGTCCCTCCGCCCGCGGCTGCCCCACCTGACCGGCACCAGGCGCCCCCGTCCGACCGGCAGACACCGCCTGACCGGCAGGTGCCGCCGGGCGCGCCCGCTCCCGCGCCGTCATCCGGTCAGCAGGCCGTCCCGCCGCCTGCGCCGCCGTCTGTCCGGCCGCCGTCTGCGCCGCCGCCGGCCCAGCCGACGCCGGCGCGGGCTCCGGCGCCCGGGCGGGCGGTGATCGAGGGCGAGGCCACCGCTCCTCTGCCCAGTCCCGCCCCGGCGCCGTCCGCGGGCGGGTGGACGCCCGACGTCGGGACCGCCGCCACACCGACCGGGGAGCGGCCCCCGGCCCAGTGGGAGCGCGCGGCGTCCTTCGGATCACTGCCCACCCTGCCGCCGTCGGTCCCGCTGCCGCCCGCTCCGCCGCCACCGCCATCCCCAGCACCGCCGCCGCCGAATCCGGCCCCTCGAGCACCCGTGCCGTCGCGAGCGGTGGAACGGGTGGCTCCGGCACCCGCCGTGCCCCGGCCGGCCGCGCCGCTGCCGGCCGCGTCCGAGACGCCCCGGCCGTCGGCCGAAGTCGTTCCCGCTACGGACCGGCGTCCGGCGGTACGCGCCCTGCGGGTCCTGGTCGGTGGGTTCGGTGGCGGCTGCGGCCGCACGACGGTGGCGGCCGGCCTGGGCATGGCGCTCGCCGCGCGCGCCCACTCCCGCATCGCCGCCGTCGACGCCTGCCCGGACCAGTACGGCATGCTGACCCAGCGGGTCGGTCTGCGGCCGCGCCGGGTCGGGCTGCGCGAGCTGGCGGGGGCCCGGCCCCCGGTCGCGTCGCTGACCGAGCTGCGGCGCTACCTGGCCGCCGACGGTCCGGGCGGGCTCGAGGTGCTGCCCGGCGTGCACGATCTCACCGCGCCCGGCCTGGCCGGCGACGAGCTGGCCGCGGCCCTGGACCTGCTTGCCCGGTGGTTCCCGGTGGTCATCGCGGACGGGCCGTCGGGATGGAGTCAGCCGGTGCCGGCGACCCTGCTCGCGCGCAGTGATCTCGTTGTGGTCACCACCCGGGCCGGCGAGGCCGAACTGGCCGCGACGGACGACGCGCTCACCGCGCTCGGCGGGGCCGGCCGCCGCGACCTCGCAGCCTCGGCGCTCGTGGCCGTGGTCGAGACCTACCCCACCCGGCTGACCCGCGCCGCCCGGCAGCGCCTGGACGACCTGGCCGGCCGCGCCCGTCTCGTGGTGGTCGTCCCGTTCGACCCGGCGCTGACGGACAGCCGTCCGTTCGCCTGGCGGAGCCTGCGCAAGCGCACCCGGGCCGCGTTCGACGATCTCGCCACGGCCGTCGACCCGGCGTCCGTGGCGGGTCCGGGCGGCCGTCGGCCGGGCACCGGCTGAGCCGGTCGCGCGGGGTGGGGTCGGACCGGCCGAGCCGGCCCCACCCCGCGCGACCGCCGGCGCCGGACACCTGGCCGCCTACCCCTCCAAAGGCGACGGGTGTGGTCCCGGAGCGCCACTTTCACGCACTACAGTCGATGGGGTGTCCCCCGACCTGCTGACGCCACCCGGGCAGGGTGACCACGGCCGTGCCGACTCCGCGTTGCTGGCGGCCCTGCGCTCAGGCGACCGTGCCGCGCTCACCGCGGCGCTTCCTGGCGCCCGGGTGTTCGTCGGGGTCGAGGCCCGGGCTCTCGCCACCGACGCGCTGACCGGCGCGGACAAGAAGAGCGACATGGTCCTGGTCACCCTGCGTACGCCGTCAGGCTCCGGTGCGCTGCCGGTGTTCAGTGCGGTGGACGTGATGGCGGCCTGGCGCCCCTCGGTGCGCCCCGTTCCCGTGACGCTGCCCGACGCGTGCGCGGAGGCCGTCCGGATGGGCCTGGCCGCCGTCGTGATCGACCTCGGCGGCCCGGCCCCGGTCACCCTGGACGTCCGGCCCGCCGCCGGGGATGTCGGCGGCGGGGTCGGCCGGCGTGGCCCGCGGCCCTTCGGTGGCGGCGAGGGCATGTGGATCTCGTCGGGCGAGCCGGGGACGTCCGCCGCCATGCGGGGCGCGGCGGGCCCGGCGACCGCTGGCGCCGACGGCCACGCGGACGAGCTGATCGTCGCGGCAGACTCCGGGGGTGGTCTGCTCCGCCCGCGCCCGGTGCCGCTCGGCGCGCGGGGCCGTCGGCGGATCCGCGCCGCGCTCGCCGGCCTGCCGCCGGAGACGGAGGTCTGGCCGGCGGAGCTGGCGGAGTCGATCGGGCAGCGCTGGCCGGCCCGCCCGGTCCTCGCCGTCGCGGTGAACGGCGCCGCCGGCACCGCCGCTGCCGCCGTCGGTGCCGCCGCGGCTGGTGCCGCGGCTGGTGCCGGTGCCACCGCTGGTGCCGGGGACGCCGCGGGCAGGGCCGGGAGCCGGGACGCCGTCGACCGCGGGTACCTCGAGAATCCAGGCGACACGGAGAATCCAGACGGCCCCGGCGATTTCGGGGGTGCGGGGGATTTCGGGGACACCGGGGCTGCCGGGGGCGCCGCTCCCGGGGGCGACGACATGATCACCGAGATCGTGCGCCGGCTGCGCCTGCTGATCGAGGACGGGCCCGGCGGATCCGCGGCGGGCGGCGGGAGCGCGGAGGCCGCCGTGCTCGTCGTCGACCCCACCGAGGTGCCAGCGGTGCGCGCCCATCTCGGCCGCGGGGTGCGCCCCCCTCGGCGTTCGCTGTTCCGCCGTCGGGACGGCCGCGCCTGACCTGTGGCCGCGTGGCCGGCGCAGGTCGGTCGGGTCCGAGTGGACATCCCGCGGGCCCGGACCCGCTCCGCCGCGGTGCCCGGCCGGCCGCGGCGCCGGGGTGGGGCCGTGCCACCGGGGTCGGCGTTGATCGGTCCTGCCGGGCATCTCTGCTACGCTGGACCGTAGACCGCCTGATGGCGGGTCCTGGGGTCGTGCTTGGGCGCGACATGTCACTGAGGTGGCAAGGTCACTTAGTTGGCAAGGCCACTGACGTGGCAGGGTCACCAAGGTGGCAAGGCCACTGCGGTGGCAGGCGTCCCGACGGCACGTCGCTCGGGCCCCGTGATCGGGTCAAAGCGGGGGTTCGCCCTCCACCCGTCGTCGCCGCGGAACAGTCAGCCGGCTGGTCGTTAATTCGACCGGCTCGCACGCGGTGGCCGGGTCGCCGGTCGGCCGAGCCGTTCCCACGGCATTGTCGGCCGGGAGTCCGGGATGTCCCGGGCTTGGTGCTCCGCTGCGGTGAGGTCGTGCCCGCGCGTCGAGCCACGGAGGAAAGCACATCAGCACAGAGTCACGTATCAATGACCGGATCCGCGTTCCGGAGGTTCGCCTCGTAGGTGCGGAGGGCGAGCAGATCGGCATCGTCTCCATCGGGGAAGCCATGCGCCTGGCGCAGGAGTCCGACCTCGACCTCGTCGAGGTGGCGCCGACTGCCCGTCCGCCGGTCTGCAAGCTGATGGACTACGGAAAGTTCAAGTACGAGTCCGACCAGAAGCGTCGCGAGGCTCGTAAGAACCAGGTCCAGACGGTCATCAAGGAGATGAAGCTCCGACCGAAGATCGATCCGCACGACTACGAGACCAAGAAGGGTCACGTAGTGCGGTTCCTCAAGGCCGGCGACAAGGTCAAGATCACCATCATGTTCCGAGGTCGGGAGCAGTCCCGTCCCGAGCTCGGCATCCGGCTGCTGCAGCGGCTGTCGACCGACGTGGCCGACCTTGGCTACGTCGAGGCCCAGCCCAAGCAGGACGGCCGGAACATGACGATGGTCATGGCCCCGCACAAGGGCGCCAAGCCCCAGCGGCTCCCGGAGTCCGCCAGCCAGGTGTAGGTCACGCCGGGCGAAGTCGCAACGACGTGCACACAGCACGGATACCTCGAACAGGCGCGCCAGCGGCGCGTGCCCGCAATCCACCCACAGGGACACGATCATGCCCAAGATGAAGACCCACACCGGTACCGGGAAGCGGTTCCGCGTCACCGGCACCGGCAAGATCATGCGTCGGCGCGCCAACCGCGCCCACCTGCTCGAGCACAAGACGAGCCGCCGCACCCGCCGGCTGTACGACGAGGTCCCGCTGAGCTCCGCGGACAACCGGCGCATCAAGCGCCTGCTGGCTCGCTGACAGTTCCGCCTCCGCCGACGCTCCCTGGCGGGGTCCGGGGGCCGGAAGTGAACGAACGAAGGAGACAGGTGCCCTCATGGCACGCGTGAAGCGGGCGGTCAACGCCCAGAAGAAGCGCCGCGAGGTTCTCGAGGCCGCCAGCGGTTACCGGGGCCAGCGCTCGCGGCTCTACCGCAAGGCCAAGGAGCAGATGCTCCACTCGATGACCTACTCCTACCGGGACCGTCGCGCGCGCAAGGGCGACTTCCGGCAGCTGTGGATCACTCGTATCAACGCCGCGGCGCGGGCGAACGGTCTGACCTACAACCGCTTCGTCCAGGGCCTGCGGCTGGCCGGTGTCGAGGTGGACCGCAAGATCCTCGCCGATCTCGCCGTCAACGACGCGGCCGCGTTCGCCGCCCTCGTCGAGGTCGCCCGCGCGGCGCTGCCCGCGGCGGCCGAGACCTCGGCCGCCTGAGGCACCACGGGCTTCCACCGGTGTCGCCTCGCCACCCGCAGGGCCGCTCCGCGGGCCGGCCGACAGCCCTCGCCGGCGGCCGGTCCGGGCCGGCGGCCGGCGGCCGGGCCGCCCGCCCGTCGCCCGGGCGGGTGGACGGGCTGCGCTCGGCCCGGGTCGCCGCCGCCCGCCGGCTGCGGCGGCCGGCGGATCGCCGCGGCGAGGGGTTGTTCCTCGTCGAGGGCGCGCAGGCGGTCACCGCGGCGCTCGCCGTGGGTGCCCTGGTGGAGCTCTTCGTCGGCGAGTCGGCGGCGGAGCGGCACGCGGACCTGCTGGCCGCGGCCGACCTGCCGGTCCGGCTCGTGACGGACGCCGCCGCCGCGGCGCTGTCGGAGACGGTGACCCCGCAGGGCCTGGTCGGCGTCGCCGAGCTGCCCCGCCACGAGCTGGCGGATCTGGGCCGGCCGCGCCTGGTCGCGGTCTGCGAGGGCGCGAACGACCCGGGGAACGCCGGTACCGTGATTCGCTCGGCCGACGCGGCCGGCGCCGACGCGGTCGTGTTCACCGGGAACAGCGTCGACCCCTTCGGGGGGAAGTGCGTCCGGGCGTCCGCGGGGAGCCTGTTCCACCTGCCGGTCGTGGTCGCCGAGGACGGCCCCGCGGTCGTCGGGGCGCTGCGCCGGGCCGGGTGCCTGGTGCTGGCGGCCTCGGGCCACGCGGCCCGCGACCTTGACGACCTGGCCGGCGTGGGCACGCTGGCGGGGCCGACGGCCTGGGTCTTCGGCAACGAGGCGAGAGGCCTCACGCCGGCGACGGCGGCGTCCGCGGACGCGGCGGTGCGGGTACCGGTGTACGGTCAGGCCGAGTCGCTGAATCTTGCGGTTGCGTCAGCGCTGTGTCTGTATGCGTCGGCGCGGGCGCAGAGAATGGTCGGGTCCGCTACGTCCGGCGCCGGGGGAGGTGGGGCGCATTGACGCGCATCGTCGCGTCCACTTCCGGGCATTACGTCGCGGACGACGACCAGATCGTCGGTGTACCGGACGTCGGTGTCACGGAGGGTGACGCCGTAGCCGCCGGTGTCCCCGACGTCGGCGCCACGGCGCACGGGGCTGGTGAGACCGAGACCGAGACCGCGGAGGAGTCGGTGGACGTGCTTTCTCCGGCGGCCCTCGACCTGCTGCCCGACCCGGTGGTCGTCACCGACGCGACGGGCACTGTGGAGCTCTTCAACGCCGCCGCGACGAAGATGACCGGGCTGTCCGCCGGGTACGCGGTCGGTCGGCACGTCACCGACGTCCTGCCGCTGCTCGACGAGCGGGGCAACGACTGGTGGGAGTGCTCGCAGCCGAGCCGCGAGCTGCCCCGGGTCACCGGGCAGCCCGAGCGCCGGCTGACCTACGCCGGTCCCGCCTCCGACCATGACTTCAACGTCACCACCCGGTTCACCCGTGTCGAAGGCGCCCTCGTACGGGTCGCCGTCTGCCTGCGTGACACGGTCAGCCGGGAGCGGATCGAGCGCAACCGCGCCGATCTCATCGCCACGGTCGCGCACGAGCTGCGCTCGCCGCTGACCAGCGTGAAGGGGTTCACGGCGACCCTGCTCGCCCGGTGGGACAGATTCACCGACGAGCAGAAGAAGCTCATGCTCAACACCGTCAACACCGACGCCGACCGGGTCACCAGGCTGCTGACCGAGCTGCTCGACGTCTCCCGCATCGACGCCGGCCGGGTGCAGATCCGCAAGCAGATCGTGGACATGCGCGTCGCCGTCCGCCGGGTCGTCGAGGGCAAGATCGCGGCCGGCTCCGCCCCACCGGAGCGGTTCGCCGTCCGGATGGAGGGCGACCTGCCCGAGATGTGGGTCGACCCCGACAAGATCGAGCAGGTGCTCCACAACCTCGTCGACAACGCGTTGCGCCACGGCGCGGGTACTGTGACCGTCGTGCTCAGCGGTACGGGGACAGGCGCCGAGGTGACGGTCGGCGACGAGGGCGACGGAGTCCCGGAGGCCAACGCCACCCGGGTGTTCGCCAAGTTCTGGCGCGGCGCGAGCCGCGGGAACGGCACCGGTCTCGGGCTGTACATCGCCAAGGCGCTGATCGACGCGCACGGTGGGACGATCTCGGTCGGCAAGGCGCCGGGCGGCGGGGCGGAGTTCCGATTTTTCGTGCCCGCCGGTGGGCCCGTGTTCGGCTGAGGCCGCGTACGACGAACCACCGGCGGGCGCCCCGGAGAACCGACCCATCCATTCGGGCGGGCTGTGCCAGCCCGCCCACCGTCGATGAGGATGATCATCGTGCCCGCCCCCAACGAGACCGCTGATCCCGTGGATCTCGGTGCCCTGGATCCCGGACGGCTCGACGGTGCCGCGGCCGCTGCACTCGCCGCGATCGCCGGGGCCGACGACCTGGCCGCGCTGTCCGCCGTGCGCACCGCCCACGTGGACGGACAGCAGGCGCCGCTGATGCTCGCCCGTCGCGAGCTCGGCGCCCTGCCCCGCGAGCACCGGGCGGAGGCCGGCCGCGCGCACAACGCCGCGACCGCGAAGGTCCGGGCCGCCTACGAGGCCCGGCTGGTCGAGCTCACCGCCCGGCGTGACGCCGAGATCCTGGTCGCCGAGCGGGTCGACGTGACCCTGCCGGTCGACCGCCGCCGCCGCGGCGCCCGCCACCCGCTGAGCCTGCTCTCCGACCGGCTCACCGACGTCTTCGTGGCCATGGGCTACGAGGTCGCCGAGGGCCCCGAGGTGGAGCACGACTGGTTCAACTTCGAGGCGCTCAACATGGCGCCCGACCACCCCGCGCGCAGCGAGCACGACACGCTCTACGTCGAGCCGGCCGCGTCCGGCCGGCTGCTGCGCACGCACACCTCGCCGGTGCAGATCCGCTCGCTGCTGTCCCGCCCGCTGCCGGTCTACGTGGTCTGCCCCGGGCGCACCTACCGCAACGACACGATCGACGCGACGCACTCGCCGGTGTTCGGCCAGCTCGAGTGCCTCGCCGTCGACGAGGGCATCACCATGGCCGACCTGCGCGGCACCCTCGAGGTGTTCGCCCAGGCGCTGTTCGGTTCCGGACTGTCCACCCGGCTGCGGCCGTCGTTCTTCCCGTTCACCGAGCCGTCCGCCGAGCTGGACGTCCAGTGCTTCGCCTGCCGTGGCGACGCCGCCCGCCAGCCGTGCCGGGTCTGCTCCGACGAGGGCTGGATCGAGGCCGGCGGCTGCGGGATGGTCGACCCGAACGTGCTGCGGGCCTGCGGGGTCGACCCTGCGCGCTACAGCGGTTTCGCCTTCGGGATGGGCCTGGAACGGGCCGCGATGACCCGGCACGACGTCCGCGAGATCCGCGACTTCGTCGACGGGGACGTCCGCTTCGGCCTGCCGTTCGGAAGCGAGGGCTGACCCGGTGAGAATCGTGATGTCGTGGCTGCGTGAGCAGGTCGGCGGCCTGCCGCCGGCGAAGGCCGTGGCCGACGCGCTGATCCGCGCCGGTTTCGAGGTCGAGGGCCTGGAGACCGTCGGTGGCGACCTGGCCGGCGTGGTGGTCGGCGAGGTGCTCTCGATCGAGGTCGTCGCGGCGAAGAAGAAGGACGTCCGCTTCTGCCGGGTGCGGGTCGCCGAGCTCGGTGAGCCGGGCGGGCCCGTGGCATCCGGGTCGGGGGAGGCGGAGCCCGGTGTGCGCGGGATCGTCTGCGGCGCGTTCAACTTCGAGGTCGGCGACCGGGTGCCGGTCGCGCTGCCCGGCTCGGTGCTGCCCGGCGGGTTCGAGATCAGCTCCCGCAAGACGTACGGGCACGTCAGCGACGGGATGATCTGCTCGGCCCGGGAGCTGGGCCTCGGGGAGGACCACAGCGGGATCCTCGTCCTGCCCGCGGGTTCCCGGATCGGGACGGACATCGCCGAGCTGCTCGGCCTCGGCGACGAGGTGCTCGACATCGCCGTCACCCCGGACCGGGGCTACGGCCTGTCGGTGCGCGGCATCGCCCGGGAAGCGGCGACGGCTTTCGGCCTGCCGTTCGACGACCCCGGTGCCTGGGGCTCCGACGAGCCTGCCGCGACCGGCGCCGACTCCGCGGCCGGATACCCGGTGCGGGTCGAGGACACCGCCGCCTGCGATCGCTACGTCGCCCGGACGGTCAGCGGTGTCGACCCCGCCGCGCGCACCCCGCTGGACTGGTCGCGGCGGCTGTCGCTGGCCGGCATGCGGCCGATCTCCGCGCCGGTCGACGTCACCAACATCATCATGCTCGGTCTGGGGCAGCCCCTGCACGCGTTCGACCGGGCGAAGCTCACCGGCCCGATCGTCGTCCGCCGGGCCCGGGCGGGGGAGCGGCTGCTCACCCTGGACGGCGTCGACCGCGAGCTCGACCCCGAGGACCTCGTCATCGCCGACGACTCCGGGCCGATCGCGCTCGCCGGGGTGATGGGCGGCGCCGCGACGGAGATCTCCGCGGCGACCACCGACATCGTGCTGGAGTCCGCGCACTTCGACGCGGTGACCGTCGCCCGGACGGCCCGCCGGCACCGCCTCGGCTCCGAGGCGTCGCGCCGCTTCGAGCGCGGGGTCGACCCGGCGCTCGCGCCGGTCGCCGCGCAGCGGGCCGTCGACCTGCTGCGCGAGCTGGCCGGAGCCACCGCCGAGCCCGGTGTCACCGACGTCGACCACCGCGCGGCGCCGGAGCCGATCGTGTTCCCGCTCGGCGAGCCCGAGCGGCTGGCCGGCCGTCCCTACCCGGTGGATGCGATCCGCCGCCGCCTCACCGACGTCGGCTGCCTGCTGCGCGACCCGGAGCCCGCCGAGGCGGCGGGTAGTCCGGGCGAGCCGGGCGAGCTCCTGGTGACGGCGCCGTCCTGGCGGCCCGACCTGCTCCGCCCCGCGGATCTGGTCGAGGAGGTCGTGCGGCTCGAGGGGTACGACACCATCCCGGTGACGCTGCCGCTGCTGCCCGCTGGGCGCGGTCTCACCGCCGCCCAGCAGATGCGGCGGGCCGTCGGGCGGGCGCTCGCCGCCGACGGGTTCGTCGAGGTGCTCACCCTCCCGTTCGTCGCCGAGGACGCCGCCGACGCGCTCGGCCTGCCCGCCGGCGACGAGCGCCGGGCGGCGGTGCGGGTGGCGAACCCGATCGCCCAGGACGCCTCCTACCTGCGCACCACGCTGCTGTCGGGGCTGATCGCCACGGCCGTGCGCAACCTCGGCCGCGGCCAGACCGATCTCGCGCTGTTCGAGAGCGGGCTGGTCTTCCGGGAGCCGGCGGGCGCGCCGGCCGCGGTGGTCACGCCGCCGGTCGACCGCCGTCCCAGCGAGGACGAGGTCACCGCGCTGAACGCGGCCCTGCCCCGTCAGCCGCGTCATGTCGCGGTGGTGCTCACCGGCCTGCGTGAGCCCGCCGGCTGGTGGGGTCCGGGGCGGGCCGCCGACTGGGGCGACGCCCTGGCCGCCGCGCATGCCGCCGCCGCCGCGGTCGGCGTCGAGCTGGCCGTCGCCGCCGGGGATGCCATGCCCTGGCACCCCGGCCGCTGCGCCGAGCTGTCGGTCGACGGCCGGGTCGTCGGGTACGCCGGGGAGCTGCACCCGCGGGTCCTCGGGTCCGCCGGGCTGCCGGCGCGCACCTGCGCGATGGAGCTGGACCTGGACGCGCTGATCGGCGCCGCGCTCGAGCGGCCGCCGGTCGCGGCTCCCGCGATCTCCACCTTCCCGCCGGCCGACCGTGACGTCGCGCTGGTCACCGCGGTGGACGTCTCCGTCGCGGCGGTGACCGAGGCGTTGCGGGCGGGGGCCGGAGACCTGCTGGAGGCGCTGTCGCTGTTCGACGTCTACGAGGGCGACCAGGTCGGCCCCGACCGCCGTTCGCTGGCCTTCGGCCTGCGCCTGCGGGCCCCGGACCGGACACTGACGGCGGCCGAGGCCAACGATGCCCGTGACGCGGCCGTCGCCGAGGCCACCAGCCGGACGGGCGCCGTCCTGCGCGGCTGACTGACGGCCGGCGGCCGCCGGCCGTCACCGACGGCTGAGCGACGGCTGAGCGACGGCCGCCGCTCAGCCGCCGCCGGCCGCCGCCGCTCCGGTCGGCAGGACGAACGGGGCGAGCAGGGGGAGTCGCAGGCCGATCAGGGTCCGCCCGCCGGGCACGCGGTCGACGATCACGGCGAGCCGCCGTGACGACAGGCGGGCGGCGAGCACCTCCCGGCGAGCCCCCGGCCCGAGGCGGTCGTGGACGGTGGCGGCGAAGCCCAGCGCGTCAGCGCGGGTTCCGGCCGGTGGACGGGTCCGGGCGAACTCCGCGAACCGGCTCGCGAAGTCGCTCGTCGCGGCGAGCTCGGGCCAGCACCGGGCGACCGCCGCGCGCCGCTTGTCGATCAGCGTCCCGCGGACCGCCTCGAACCGTTCCGGATCGAACCCGTCGCCGGGACCGCGGCCGCTCACCAGATCGGCGACCATCGTCACCTGCCGCTCCTCGAGCGTCACCGCTCTTTGTCTGAGCGTCACCGGTCTTTGCCCGAACTCCGCGGCCGCCGGCCGTCCCGCCGGCCGTCCCGGGCCCGGCCCGAGAGCGGCGGCGTGGACGGCATCGAGCTCCGCGTGGATCTCGGGCGCGCGGGGGTAGTTCCCGTCCCGCTCGAGCAGGACGGCGGGGATCCCCGACCAGCGCGCCGCGGCCTCGCCCACCAGGGCCAGGACCTCCGGCGCCACCGGATGCAGGTGGGTGTCGAAGTAGATCCCGTTCGCCACCCGTCCCCCGGCGACATGGGCGTACGCCACCCGCTCCCAGGGCAGCGCGTCGAGGAACCGCAGCGGGTCGACGCCGTGGTTCAGCGCGTCCCCGTGCAGGTTGGCGACGTCCACGAGCAGCAGCGCGCCGGTGCGGTCGGCGAGCTCGGTCAGGAACGTGGCCGGGTCCAGCTCATCGTCCGGCCAGGCGAGCACGCTCGCCGCGTTCTCCAGCGCCAGTGGGACGGGCAGTTCGGCCCGCAGGTCGGCGATGTTGCGGGCCAGCACGCCCAGCGCCTCCCGGGTGCGCGGGACGCCGAGCAGATGCCCGGCCTCGACTCCCCCCGCCCGGACGAAGGCGACGTGCTCGCTGACCAGGGGTGAGCCCAGCTGTTCGGCGACCGCGGCCAGCCACGCCACCCGGGACGGGGCGAGCGGCTCGGTGCCGCCGAGGGAGAGCCTGGTGCCGTGCGGGACGACCGGCACGCCGAGTCCGGTGAGTGCCGGCGGCAGCGGCGTCCCGGGGCGCATGAACTCCGCGATCACCTCCACGAAACCCAGGTCGGACCGCTCGGCGAGGACGGCGCCGAGTTCGGGACGCCAGCCGGCCCCGAGACCTGCCAGGCGCCCGGCCGGCCCGGCGGCCCTGAGCCGCTCAGCCACCGCAGCCGCCGCCCCCGCCCCCGCAGCCGCTGTGTCCGCCGCCGCCGCATCCGCCGTCGCTGTGGCCGCCCCCCCAGCCCCCGTGGTGCGAGCCGTCCCCACCGAATGCGAACCAGCCGGCGAATCCGCCGAAGGCGGTCTCACCCGAGTCCGTCGAGCCGGTGTGGCCGCGGGAGGATCCGCCGCGGCCGCCGAGCCGGGCGTGCTGGGGCCGGGAGCCGACGCCCATTCGCCGCGCGAGGACGGCGTCGGCGCGCCGCAGGGCCGCCGGTCCGAACAGCGCGACCGCCACGGCGCGCTGACCGGGGACACCCCCGTCCGCGTAACCCGCGGCGCGGGTACCGGCGGCCTGCACGAGCCGGCGGCCGTCCAGGGTGACCGGCACGGGTCGGGCCAGAGTGATCACGGCCACCGCGGCGGCGACCATCGCCACCGGGACCAGGCCAGCCCCGTCTCCGTCGTCCGCCAGCGGGGTCAACGCGACGGCCGCCGCGACGATGACCAGCGGCAGCACCAGCCGCAGGATGCGCAGCAGGCGGGCCTGACCAGCGGGCGGCAGGTATCCGGCGGCGGCCAGGCGTGCCTGCGCGGTCCGGATCTCGGGGCCGCGGGCGAGCTGGCGGAGAATCCCGCGCACGAGCGGCTGGCCGGCGCTCGCGATCAGCCGGTGCGCGCTCGCGGCGAGCGGTGTGCTTCCCGGCGGGAGTGGTCCGGCCACCCTGAGTCGCCAGGTCAGCGGGATGTCGACGGCGCCGGCCTCGTAGAGGCCCACGAGCGCCGTCAGCGCGGCGCGCTTCGGGCCGGCGGTGACCAGCGCAAGGTCCTCGATCGGGACCGACTGTGGATCGGGATGCACCGCTCCATGTCCGCGTCCGCGTCCGCGCACCGCCCTCGCCCGCATGTCCGCCACGACGGCGACCGCGGCAAGCACTGTGAGCAGGTAACCGAGTGAGATCGCCATCGTCACTCCCATCCTGGGTCGGCCCGACGCCGGGATGGTGGCATCCCGGCCCGGGGGCCGACTGTCAGGTGACTGACGGTTTGTTGTCGAACTCTCAACGCGAGCGGTTCCCGGACGGCCGGGCGATGGCACGAGGCGGACGGACCGGACGGACCGGACGGGCGAGTTGGCCCGGGCGGGCGAGGCGGGCGGGGCCACCTGGCCTGATCGGAAGCGCGCGTTACGGGCGGCGAACCGGGCAGGTGCCTTCTCGTGATCCGGGGGCGGTAGCGGCCCGCATGACCGGCGGGGCGGTGTGACGATCGGGGTGGACGGCCGTGACCGCCCACCCCGACCCGCCTCCGGAACGCCGTTGTCCGGAGTGGCGTCGGGACCAGTGTGCCCACAGTGGTCCCCCGGGGCGTCAACCGTCGCTCAACGGGCAGGTAGGGCCGTGTTTCAGGGAGGTTCTCGATGGCGGTGGCATGGTGAGGGCGCTCCGTGGGAGCCTCGGCGCGCTCCGTAAAACCTTGTATCTTCATAGGGTCATGTGTATAAAGTTGCAGTCATGGGAGTGACTGCGGCAGTGGCGGGCGCGAGCGGATACGGCGGCGGCGAGCTGCTGAGGCTGCTGCTCGGCCATCCAGGCATCGAGATCGGCGACCTGGCGGCGAACACCTCCGCCGGGGTGGAGGTGACCGACGTCCACCCGCACCTGCCCGACCTGGCCGGCCGCGTCTTCGTCGACGCCGCCGCGCTGGCGGAGACCACCGCCGACATCGTGTTCCTGGCGCTTCCGCACGGGCAGTCGGCCGCGGTCGCCGCGACCCTCCCGGCCGGGGTCCGCATCGTCGACCTCGGCGCGGACCATCGCCTCCACGACCCGCAGGCATGGCGCCGGGCGTACGGGGGGGAGCACGCCGGCACCTGGACGTACGGAATGCCCGAGCTGCCCGGGGCGCGGGAGGAGATCCGGGTCAGTAACCGGGTCGCCGCGCCCGGGTGCTATCCGACCGCGGTGAGCCTCGCGCTGGTCCCGCTGGTCGCGGCGGGTGCGGTCGACCCGTCCGACATCGTCGTGGTCGCGGCGAGCGGGACATCCGGCGCCGGCCGGGCGGCGAAGGTCAACCTGCTCGGCAGCGAGGTCATGGGCGACATGACCGCGTACAAGGTCGGCACCCACCAGCACCGTCCCGAGATCGTCCAGACGCTCACCCGGTACGCCCGCTCGCCGGTGTCGCTGTCGTTCACCCCCGTGCTCGCGCCGATGCCCCGCGGCATCCTGGCGACCTGCACCGCCCGGCCCACCGCCGACCTCGCCGCCGGTGACGACCTGGGGACGGGCCTCGGCGCCGACGCCGACACGATCACCGGCATCCTGCGCGCCTTCTACGACGACGAGCCGTTCGTGCGCGTACTGCCGCCCGGGCGGTGGCCGCGCACGTCGTCGACGCTCGGCAGCAACTGCATCCACCTGCAGGCGACGGTGGACGACGAGGCGGGCCGGGTGGTCGTCGTCGCCGCGATCGACAACCTCACCAAGGGAGCCGCCGGGCAGGCGGTCCAGTGCGCCAACCTCATGCTCGGCCAGCCGGAGACCACCGGTCTGAGCGTTCAGGGCCTCGCGCCGTGACCGCCCCGGTGGCAGCGAGGGCCCTGCCAGCTAGGGAAGGGAAGCAACAGTGAGCGTCACCGCCGCCCGGGGGTTCCGGGCCGCCGGCGCCGCCGCCGGGCTGAAACCGTCCGGGCGTCCGGACGTCGCCCTCGTCGTCAACGATGGTCCAGCCGACGCCGCCGCGGGTGTGTTCACCCGCAACCGTGTGCAGGCCGCGCCCGTGCTGTGGACCCGTCAGGTGCTGACCACCGGCCGGCTGCGCGCTGTCGTGCTCAACTCCGGCGGGGCCAACGCCTGCACCGGCCCCGAGGGGTTCGCCGACACCCACGCGACCGCCGAGCACGTCGGCGCGGCGCTCGGGATCGGCGCCGGTGAGGTCGCGGTCTGCTCCACCGGGCTGATCGGCGTGCGGCTGCCGATGGATCTTCTCCTCCCCGGCGTCACCCAGGCGGTCGTGGCGCTCTCGCCGGCCGGCGGTGACGCCGCGGCCGAGGCGATCCGCACCACGGACACCGTCGCCAAGCAGGCGGTGCGCACCAGCACATCCGGCGCGGCCGGTGACGGTGTCGTCACGGTCGGCGGTATGGGTAAGGGTGCGGCGATGCTCGCGCCGTCGCTGGCGACGATGCTCGTCGTCGTCACCACCGACGCCGTCGCCGACAGCGCCACACTGGACCGGGTGGTCCGGGAGGCGTGCCGGACGACGTTCGAGCGCGTCGACTCCGACGGCTGCCTGTCGACGAACGACACGGTGCTGCTGCTCGCCTCGGGCGCGTCCGGGCGGTCCCTGCCCGAGGCGGAGCTGACCGAGCTGGTCACCGCCGTCTGTGACGACCTGGCCGGCCAGATGCTGGGCGACGCCGAGGGATCCACCAAGACGATCTCCATCACGGTCACCGGCGCGGCCTCGGAGGCGGACGCCCTCGAGGTCGGCCGCTCGGTGGCCCGCAACAACCTGCTCAAGTGCGCGCTCTACGGCAAGGACCCGAACTGGGGCCGGGTACTCGCGGCGATCGGTACGACGTCCGCGGCCTTCGAGCCCGACCGCCTCGACGTGACCATGAACGGCATCCAGGTGTGCCGCGGCGGCGCGCCGGGTGAGCCGCGGGAACTGGTCGACCTCGGCGGGCGGGAGATCAGCATCGTCGCCGACCTGCACGCCGGCGACGTCGAGCTCACCGTGCGCACGAATGACCTTACCGAAGGCTACGTCTACGAGAACTCGGCGTACTCGACATGAGCGCGGACACGAACCCGGTGAAGCCCGTGGGGTGGGCCGGAGCGAACATCCCCGCGCCGCCACGCGGACCGGCGGCAACCGCCCGCGGGCATTCCGCGCTGGCCAAGACCACCGTGCTCATCGAGGCGCTGCCCTGGCTGTCCCGCTTCCACGGCGCCACCATGGTGATCAAATACGGCGGGAACGCGATGACCCGCCCGGAGCTGCGCGAGGCGTTCGCCGCGGACATCGTCTTCCTACGCTACGCCGGCATCCGCGTCGTCGTCGTGCACGGCGGAGGCCCGCAGATCACCGCCCACCTGGAGCGGCTCGGGGTGCGCTCGGAGTTCGTCGGCGGCCTGCGGGTCACCACCCCGGAGACCATGGAGGTCGTCCGGATGGTCCTCGTCGGCCAGGTCAACCGGGACGTCGTCGGGATGATCAACAACCACGGCCCGTTCGCCGTCGGCCTGTCGGGGGAGGACGCGAACCTGTTCACCGCCCGGCGCCGCCCGGCGATGGTCAACGGCAGCCCGGTGGACGTCGGGCTGGTCGGCGACGTGGTCGACGTCCAGCCGGCGACCGTCAACGCCCTGCTCGACTCGGGCAAGGTGCCGGTGGTGGCCTCGGTGGCCCGCGGCCTCGACGGCGGCGTCTACAACGTCAACGCGGACACCGCGGCGGCGGTGCTGGCGCTCTCGCTGGGTGCGGCCAAGCTCGTCGTGCTCACCGACGTGGAGGGCCTCTACGCCGACTGGCCGGCGAGCGACGAGGTGATCAGTGAGCTGACCGTCGGCGAGCTCGAGCGGCTCCTGCCCACCCTGTCGTCGGGCATGATCCCGAAGATGGAGGCCTGCCTGCGCGCCGTCTCCGGCGGCGTCCCCCAGGCACACGTGCTCGACGGGAGGGTCGCGCACGCGCTGCTCCTCGAGATCTTCACCGACGAGGGCATCGGGACGCTGATTCGCGCCGACCCACCCGCCGCCGCCGGCACCGTCGCGGTCGAGGGCGCCGTCACGGCAACCACCAGTTCCAGCGCGGGCGACCCGGCAACAGTGGACATCATCGGGGGAGGATCGTGAACGCCGATCTGCTCGACCGGCGCGACGCCGTCATCATGGCCACCTACGGCCGTCCCTCCATCGCCCTGACCCGCGGGTCCGGCGCGCACGTGTGGGACGCCGACGGCCGCGAGTACGTGGACCTGATCGCCGGGGTGGCGGTGAGCGTCCTCGGCCACTGCCACCCGGCGGTGCGCGCGGCGGTAGTCGCACAGCTCGACACCCTGGGCCACACGTCCAACCTGTACGTGAACACCCCGCAGCTCCTGCTCGCCGAACGCCTGATCGAGCTGCTGGGCGTGGACGGCCGGGCCTTCTTCTGCAACTCGGGCGCCGAGGCGAACGAGACCGCGATCAAGATCAGCCGACGGACCGGCCGTTCGGAGATCATCGCGGCCGAGGGGGCCTTCCACGGCCGGACCATGGGCGCCCTGTCGATCACCGGCCAGCCCGGGAAGCGGGCGCCGTTCGAACCGCTGCTGCCGGGCGTGCGCTTCGTCCCGCACGGCGACGCCGACGCGCTGGCCGCCGCGGTCAGCGAGCGGACCGCCGCCGTCTTCCTGGAGCCGACCCTGGGCGAGGCCGGGGTGATCCCGTCGCCGCCCGGCTACCTGGCCGCCGCCCGCGCCGCCTGCGACGCACACGGCGCGCTGCTCGTGTTCGACGAGGTCCAGAGCGGCATCGGCCGCACCGGCGCGTGGTTCGCCCACCAGACCGAGGGCGTCGTCCCGGACGTGATCACCCTGGCCAAGGGCCTCGGCGGCGGCCTGCCCATCGGGGTCTGCATCGGGATCGGCGCTGCCGGTCACCTGCTGCGTCCCGGTGACCACGGCAGCACCTTCGGTGGCGGGCCTGTGGTGTGCTCGGCCGCCCTCGCCGTGCTCGACACGATCGTGGCCGAGGGCCTGCTCGAGCACGCGGCGGTGCTCGGCGGCGTACTGCGCGACGGCATCGTCGCCGCGGACGCGGCCGGGGTCACCGGGGTGCGCGGCGTCGGGCTGTGGCTCGCGATCGAGCTCGACGCCCCGTTCGCGCCCGAGGTGGAGACCGCCGCCCGCGAGGCCGGTTTCCTGGTGAACGCGGTCGCGGCGAACGCCGTCCGCCTCGCGCCGCCGCTCGTGCTCACCCCGGCGGACGTCGACGCGTTCGTCGCCGCGCTGCCCGGCATCGCCGACCGGGCGCGGGAGACCCACGCCCAGGGGGACAGGACCGCGGCGACCGGCCCGAAGAAGTCGGACGAAGGATCTAAGGTCAGCGCATGACGGCCCGACACTTCCTGCTCGACACCGACCTGACCTCGTCCGAGCAGGCCGCACTGCTGGATCTCGCCGACCAGCTCAAGGCGACGCGCCGCGACCGGAAGCCCGCCCGCCGGCCGCTCGAGGGCCGCTCGGTCGCGCTGATCTTCGAGAAGCCGTCGACCCGGACGAGGCTGTCCTTCGACGTTGCGGTGGCCGAGCTCGGCGGGCACCCGATCGTGATCGACTCCGGCTCCTCCCAGCTCGGCCGCGGCGAGACCATCGAGGACACCGCAGCCGTCCTGAGCCGCTACGTCGACGCCATCGTCATCCGCACCTTCGCCCAGGACAGGGTCGACCGGATGGCGGCGGCGGCCACCGTGCCCGTCATCAACGCGCTCTCCGACCACACCCACCCCTGCCAGGCGCTCGCCGACCTGCAGACCATCCGGGAGATCCGCGGCCGGCTCGCCGGCGTGACCCTGACGTACCTGGGCGACGGCAACAACGTCGCCCACTCCCTGCTGCTCGCCGGCGCACTCGCCGGGCTGCGGGTCCACGTCGCCTCGCCGCCGGGCTACGAGCCGATCGAGCAGGTCGTGCGGCACGCCAACGAGATCGGTGCGGTCACCGGCGGCGAGGCCCTGGTGATGCACGACGCGCTCGAGGCCGCGGCCGGCGCGGACGTGCTCTACACCGACGTCTGGGCGTCGATGGGGCAGGACACCGAGTCCGACAGCCGGGCGCTGGTCTTCCAGCCCTACCGCCTCGACGAGAAGGTCGTCGAGGCGGCCCGCCCGGACGCGATCGTCATGCACTGCCTGCCCGCGCACCGGGAGATGGAGATCTCCGCGGCTGTGCTCGACGGGCCGCGGTCCGTGGTGTTCGACCAGGCGGAGAACCGGCTGCACGCGCAGAAGGCCCTGCTGTCGTTCCTGCTGGACGAGACCACGGCGGGTGTCGGTTCCCGATGACCATCCGCTCGGCCGCGCCGCTGACGAAACACGCCCGGCAGGCCCGCCTCGCCGCGCTGATCGCGGCGCGGTCGGTACGGTCGCAGGCGGAGCTCGCGCGTCTGCTTGCCGAGGAAGGCGTGCAGGTCACCCAGGCCACCCTGTCCCGCGATCTGGAGGACATCGGCGCGACGAAGGTCCGCGGGGCCAACGGTGCGCTCGTGTACTCGGTCGACGTGAACCTGGCGCCGGCCGAGACGGTGCGCATCCCGCTGGCCCGGCTCTGCGAGGAGCTTCTCGTCTCGGCCGAGGCCAACGGCGACCTCGTCGTGCTGCGTACCCCGCCGGGGGCCGCGCAGCTGTTCGCCTCCGCGCTCGACCGGGCGGCCCTGCCGGAGGTGATGGGAACCATCGCCGGTGACGACACCGTCCTGGTGGTCTGCCGCGCGGGGCCCACCGGCCCCGGTGGGCCAGCGTTCGCCGGCCGGCTGCTGTCGCTGGCCGACGGCGTCGCACGGGTGGCGGTCCCACCCGGAACGGGCGGGCATCCCGGCATCGGCGCAGGTACCGGCGCGGGCGCCGGCTGAGGACCAGGCGGGGCAGACCTCCCGTCCACCGGCGTCATGAACGACCACGTGAACCGAGAATCAACTAAGGAGTGACTCCGTGACCGAACGCGTCGTGCTTGCCTACTCGGGCGGCCTCGACACGTCCGTGGCCATCGGCTGGATCGGTGCCGAGACCGGCGCCGAGGTCATCGCCCTGGCCGTCGACGTGGGCCAGGGCGGCGAGGACCTCGAGGCGATCCGCCAGCGCGCCTTCACCTGCGGCGCCGTCGAGTCGATCGTCGTCGACGCCCGCGAGGAGTTCGCGGCATCCTTCGTCGCCCCGGCGATCCGCGCCAACGCCCTGTACATGGACCGCTACCCGCTCATCTCCTCGCTGTCCCGGCCGATCATCGTGAAGCACCTGGTCGAGGCCGCCAAACAGCACGGGGCGGACGCGATCTCGCACGGCTGCACGGGCAAGGGCAACGACCAGGTCCGCTTCGAGGTCGGCGTGATGGCGCTGGCCCCGGGCCTGCGCGTGCTGGCCCCGGTGCGCGACTCGGGCATGACCCGGGACAAGGCGATCGCCTTCGCCGAGGAGCGTGGCCTGCCGATCGACGTCTCGAAGAAGTCCCCGTACTCGATCGACCAGAACCTGTGGGGCCGCACGGCCGAGTGCGGGGTCCTCGAGGACCCGTGGGCGCAGCCGCCGGAGGACGTCTTCGTCTACACGGCCGACCCGACGGTCTCCCGGCCGTCCGCCGAGGTCACGATCTCGTTCACCGACGGCCTGCCGACCGGGCTGGACGGGCGGGCACTGTCGCTGGTGGACCTCGTCGCCGAGCTCAACACCCGGGCGGGTGCCCAGGGCGTCGGTCGCATCGACATGATCGAGGACCGGCTCGTCGGCATCAAGAGCCGGGAGATCTACGAGTGCCCGGCGGCGATCACGCTGCTGACCGCGCACCGTGACCTGGAGGACCTCACCCTCGAGCGGGACGTCGCCCGGTTCAAGCGGGGCATCGACCAGCGCTGGGGCGAAATCGTCTATGACGGGCTGTGGTTCTCGCCGCTGCGGGCAGCCCTCGACGCCTTCGTGGACTCGGCCAGTGTCGGTGTCACCGGCGACGTCCGGATCCGGCTGGCGGGCGGCGTCGCCCAGGTCGTGGGCCGTCGCAGCCCGGGCAGTCTCTACGACCACGCGCTGGCCACCTACGATGCCGGCGACCAGTTCGACCAGACCGACGCGCGGGGATTCATCGAGCTGTGGGGCCTGCCCACCAAGGTCTGGGCGGCCCGCGAACAGCGGCTCAACCCGTGATGTCGATTCGGTCGGTGGCGACTGGGAGTCACCCAGCGGCCGACGAGGAGCAGGAACGGATGGATCCCGAACGGGCACAGGGCGACGCCGCGCGCACGGACGCGGCGCGCACGGACACCGCCGACGACACCGACGGAGAGGACACCGGGGGGCACGCCGACGCGGGTGGGCAGGCGGACGCCCCCGCGTCGACGCCGCCGCTGCGGCTGTGGGGCGGGCGATTCGCGGGCGGGCCGGCCGAGGCGCTGGCGCGGCTGTCGGTCAGCGTGCAGTTCGACTGGCGCCTGGCGCCGTACGACCTGCTCGCCTCCCGCTCACACGCCCGCGTCCTGCACCGCGCCGGCCTGCTGGACGACGCCGAGCTGACGGCGATGCTCGGCGCACTCGACGACCTGTCGGACGCGGTCGCCCACGGCCGCTTCCGCCCGACCATCGAGGACGAGGACGTCCACACCGCGCTCGAGCGGGGGCTGCTCGAGCGCCTCGGCGCGCTCGGGGGCAAGCTCCGGGCCGGCCGGAGCCGCAACGACCAGGTCGCGACCGACCTGCGCCTGTATCTGCGCGATCACGCGCGTCAGGTCGCCGCGCGGGTCACCGAGCTCTCCACCGCCCTCGTCGGGCTGGCCGAGCAGCACGTCGAGACCCCGGCACCGGGGATGACCCACCTGCAGCACGCCCAGCCGATCTCGTTCGGGCACCAGCTGCTGGCGCACGTCCACGCGTTCGCCCGGGACACCGACCGGCTGCGGGACTGGGACCGGCGTGCCTCGGTGAGCGCGCTCGGCGCTGGCGCGCTCGCCGGCTCCTCACTGCCGCTGGACCCGGCGGGGGTGGCCGCCGAGCTCGGCTTCGACCGGGCCTTCGCCAACTCGCTCGACGCGGTGTCCGACCGGGACTTCGCCGCCGAGTTCCTCTTCATCGCCGCGCTGATCGGGGTGCACCTGTCCCGGCTCGGTGAGGAGATCGTCCTGTGGACGACCCGGGAGTTCGGCTGGGTCGAGCTTGACGACGCCTTCGCCACCGGCAGCTCGATCATGCCGCAGAAGAAGAATCCGGACGTGGCCGAGCTGGCCCGCGGCAAGTCGGGCCGGCTCATCGGCGCGCTCACCGGGCTGCTGACCACCCTCAAGGGCCTGCCGCTCGCCTACGACCGCGACCTGCAGGAGGACAAGGAGCCGGTGTTCGACGCGGTCGACACCCTCCTCGTCGTGCTGCCGGCGGTGACCGGCATGGTCGCGACGATGCGGGTGCGCCGGGAACGGCTCGCGGCCGCCGCGCCGGACGGGTTCGCGCTGGCGACGGACGTGGCGGAGTACCTCGTCCGCAACGGGGTCGCCTTCCGGGAGGCACACGAGGCCGTCGGGCAGCTCGTGGCCTGGTGTGTGGCCCACGACGCCGACATGGACGAGGTCTCCGAGGGCGATCTCGCGGTCATCAACCCACTGCTCACCGCCGACGTCCGATCGGTGCTCTCGGTGCGTGGTGCGCTCGAGGCACGCTCGGCACCGGGCGGGACGGCACCCGCGCGCGTCCGGGAGCAGATCGAGGCGCTCGGGCCGGTGCTCGACCGGGACCGGGCGTGGGCCGGGAGCTGACCGGCGTTCCGAGTCGCGACTTCTACGACCGGCCCGTGCTGGCCGTCGCCCGAGATCTCCTCGGGACGACGGTCCGGCACGGGCCGGTCGCGTTGCGGGTCACCGAGGTGGAGGCCTACGGCGGCACGGACGATCCGGCGTCCCATGCCTTCCGCGGTCCGACCCCGCGCTCGCGGGTCATGTTCGGACCGCCCGGACACGCCTACGTCTACTTCGTCTACGGCATGCACTGGTGTTTCAACGTCGTGTGCGGTCCGGAGGGTACGGCCGCCGCGGTTCTGATCCGGGCTGGTGCGGTCGCCGGGTCCGTCCCGGCCCGGCATGTTCCGGGCAGCGCCCGCCAGCCGGAGCCCGAGCCCGGGCTTGAGCCCGGGGCCGGGTCCGTGGCCGCCGGGGCGACGAGCTCGGGGACGACGAGGGGCGCGGGGCCGGGGGAGGCCGGGGCCGGGAGCGCGGGAGCGGGGGGCGCCGCGGCCGCCTGGCGCGTCGCGAGCGGGCCTGGACGCTTCGCCCGGGCCCTGGGGGTGGACGGCGGCTTCACCGGCACCGACCTCGTCGGATCCGGCCCGGTGACGGTTCACTCCGGAGCACCCGTTGCCGAGACCCAGGTGGGCCGTGGGCCCCGGATCGGCATCCGGACGGGCCGCGACCGCCCGTACCGGCTCTGGATCCTGAACGAGCCGTCGGTGAGCCGGGGCCGGCCCCCGCGGATGCCCGCCTGAGGCGCGTGGTCTGCGACGGCCCGACCGAACCCGCACAGACCGACGCGTACGGACTGTGCTCCCTGCGGCACAGAGAGGCCACTCGCCCACGGCCGGCACGTCCCCCGCTTCGGGTGACCCGGCGAGGTGTCCACCGCTTCACAGTGGCTGGTACCCAGGTGTTTCGAGCGGTCCTCCCGCGCTGGTGGCGGGGCTGGTCCGTCGCCCATCCGTTCGAGCGCAGAACCTCAAGCCTCGCATATCAGACAGCGACGTCAAGCTCCAAGTGGAGCCATGTGACATACGTCACACTATCCAGGTCCCGATTGATTTGACGCCTCCCGTCATCCACCCGTAATGTTCTCTCTGTCAGCGCGACACGGAAGACACCGAACAGGGTGGCTCCACGCGGGACAGGGCCTCGACCGAGAGGGCGAGGCCGAGGGTAGAGTGCAAGATCCTGGCAAGGATCGCGGCGCTTCCAACCTAAACAAGACGAATTTGGGCAAAAGTGCCTGGAGGAACCGCTTCGCGGCGTGAACTCCTGTACGCACCTGCTCCTTGAGAACTCAACAGCGTACCGAATAGTCAGTGCCATATTTTTTAACCCCCGTC
>NZ_CASGGV010000287.1:0-67911 GCF_949319125.1 Frankia sp. Hr75.2
CACGACGAGCTGCGGGCCGGCCTCGCGGAGCTCGCCGGCGACCAGGACCCCGCCGACGGGACCGCCCCCGCTGCCGGGACGGCCCCCGTCGACGGCATGGCCCCCGCGGGCGTCGGCCGGCCGGGCGGCCTCGTCGTGCGCGGCGTGGCCGTTCCCGACCCGCGCGTGGTGTTCGTCTTCCCCGGGCAGGGATCACAGTGGTCCGGCATGGGCCGGGAGCTGCTGGAGTCGTGCCCGCCGTTCCGCGAGCGGATGACCGAGTGCGCCGCGGCGTTCGAGCCCTACCTCGACTGGTCCCTGCTGGACGTGATCCGCGGGGCCGGTGACGCGCCGCCGCTGGAGGCCATCGAGGTGATCCAGCCCGCGCTGATGTCGATGATGGTGTCGCTGGCCGCGGCCTGGCGCGCCCACGGGGTGACGCCGGCCGCGGTGGTCGGCACCAGCCAGGGGGAGGTCGCCGCCGCGCACGTCGCCGGTGCTCTCTCCCTGGCCGACGCGGCCCGGATCATCGCGCTGCGCAGCAGGCTGCTGGCCACCCGCCTGCTCGGCCGGGGCGCGCTGGTGTCGGTCGGGCTGCCGCCCGCGGACGTCGCCGCCCGGCTCGACCGCTTCGGTGGCCGGCTCGCCGTCGGCGGGATCAACGGGCCGCGGCAGGTCACCGTCGCCGGCGAGAGCGGCGCACTGGACGACCTGGTCGCCGAGCTCACCGCCGAGGGTGTCCGCGCCCGGCTGGTCGCGGCGTCGGTCGCGACGCACTGCGCGCAGGTGGACGGCATCCGTCCCGAGCTGATGGAGATCCTGCGCCCACTGGCTCCCACCCCCGCCCGGATCCCGGTCTACTCGACGGTGACCGGGGGGCCGCTGGACGCCGCGGCGCTGGACGCCGAGTACTGGTACTCCAACACCCGGGAACCGGTCCTGCTCGACGGCGCCGCGCGGGCGCTGCTGGCCGCCGGATTCGACACCTTCGTCGAGGTCAGCCCGCATCCGGTGGTGGGATTCGGGCTGGCCGAGACGGCGCACGACGCCGGCCGGGACGCCGTGGTCGTCAGCACGCTCCAGCGCGGCCGCGGGGGTGCTGACCGCCTGCTGGCCGCGCTGGCCGAGGTGCACGTCCACGGGGTCGGCGTCGACTGGCGGGAGGCGTTCGCGGGCACCGGCGCCCACCCGGCCGACCTGCCCACCTACGCCTTCCAGCGCCGGCGGTTCTGGCCACGGCCGGCACCGGCCCGCCCGGCCGCCGCCGCCGCGCCGGGCCGCGACGGCCCGGCTCATCCGCTGGTCACCGCCGCCGTCCCGATGGCCGACGGGGGCCTGCTGCTGACGGCCCGGATCAGCCCGGCCGCGCAGCCGTGGCTGGCCGGCCGGACCGTGGCCGGCGTCCCGGTCGTGCCGGACGGGGTGCTGCTGGAGCTGGCCATCCAAGCGGGCGACGAGGTCGGCTGCCCGGAGGTGACCGACCTGGCCCTGACCGGGCCGCTGGTGCTGCCGGAGAATGGGGCGCTCCGGCTCCAGCTGCACGCCGGAGCACCGGACGGCACCGGGAACCGCGCGCTGACGGTGCATGCCCGTCCCGACGGGGCCCCGGCGGACGCGCCCTGGACCGCGCACGCCACCGCGACGCTGGCGGGCACCGCCGACCCGGCCGCGTCCGTACCCGACCCGCGGGCGTGGCCGCCGCCCGGCGCGGTTCCGGTGGACGTCGACCGGCTGTACGGCGAGCTGCTCGCCGCCGGTCACGGCCACGGGCCGGACGGCCCGCGGCTGACCAGGGCCTGGCAGGCGGGGACGGAGCTGTTCGCCGAGGCCGTCCTGGACGGCGAGCACGAGGTGGCCGGGTTCGGCCTGCACCCGGTGCTGCTCGAGGCGGCCGGCCACCTGGCCCTGTGGGGACGGCTCCCGGCAGCCGGCGCCGAGCAGCCCGCGGAGCAGCCCGCCGTGCTCGGCGTGGAGCCGCCCGCGGTGTCGGAGCCGGTGGTGGCGGTCGACGGCGGCTACCGGGGCGTGCGGCTGTATGCCACCGGCGCGCGGGCGGCGCGGGTGCGTGTCGGCCCGGCGGGCGCCGGCGCGGTCTCGGTGGAGCTGGCCGACCACACCGGCGCGGCGGTCGCGGCCTACGGCTCGACCGGCCTCCGGCCGCTGGCCGCCGCCCGGCTGCGTGCGCTGCGCGCCTCGGCGGCGGACGCGATGTTCGCCCTCGACTGGGTGCCGGTGGCCCCCGCACGGGCCTCGGGTGCCGGCGCGCCGGGCTGGGCGGTGCTCGGGCCGGACCCGCTCGGGCTGCGCACGGCCCTCGCGCTGGCCGGCGTCCATGCCCCGGCCTGCCCGGACCTGGCGGCGGCCGCGGCCCTGCCGGCCATCCCCGAGGTCGTGCTGGTGACCAGCGACTCGGCCGCGGCCGGCCCGGATCTCGCGGCGGCCGCGCGAACCGCCCTGCGCTCGGTGCTCGCCCTGGCGCAGGAATGGCTGCGTGACGACCGGTTCGCCGCCGCCCGGCTGGTCGTGGTCACCCGGGGGGCGGTGGCGGTCGGCGCGCACGACGACGTCACCGGTCTCGCCGACGCCGCGGTGTGGGGCCTGCTCGGCTCGGCGGCGGCGGAGAACCCGGACCGGTTCCTGCTCGTGGACGTCGACGGGACGCCGGCGTCGGAGCGGGCCCTGCCGGCCGCGGTCGCCTGCGGCGAGCCGCGGGTCGCCCTGCGCGAGGGCGCCGTCCTGGGTCAACGCCTGGTCCGCGCGCCGGTCGCCGGCGCCGGTGCCGACGCCGGCCGGGCACGGTGGCGGCCGGACGGGACGGTGCTGATCACCGGTGGCACCGGCACGCTGGGCGGGCTGGTCGCCCGGCACCTGGTCACCGTCCACGGGATCGGCAACCTGCTGCTGGTCAGCCGCGGCGGAGCCGGTTCGCCCGGCGTCGCGGAGCTGACCGACGATCTGACCGCCCTGGGCGCGCGGGTGACGGTGGCGGCCTGCGACGTCGCCGACCGCGCCGCGCTGGCCGGCGTGCTCGCCGCGATCCCCGCGGCGCATCCCCTGACGGCGGTCGTGCACGCCGCCGGCACCCTCGACGACGGGGTGTTCTCCGCGATGACCCCGGAACGCCTCGACACCGTGCTGCGACCCAAGATGGACGCCGCCCTGCACCTGCACGAGCTCACCCGGGGCGACGACCTGGCCGCCTTCGTTCTGTTCTCCTCGTCCGCGGCCGCGTTCGGCAGCGCGGGGCAGGCGAACTACGCGGCCGCCAACACCTTCCTCGACGCCCTGGCGCACCACCGGCGGGCAGCCGGCCTGCCCGCGCTCGCCCTCGGCTGGGGGTACTGGGCCCCGCGCAGCGCCCTGGCCGGGCACCTCGACGCCGCCGCGCTCGACCAGCGGATGGCCGCCAACGGGCTGCGGCCGATCTCCGCCGCGGCCGGCATGGCGCTGTTCGACGCCGCGCTCACCGCGGACCGCCCCGTGCTGCTGCCCATGCGGCTCGACCCGCGGGCACCGCGGGCGGGGGCCGTCCCGCCGCTGCTGCGCGGCCTGGTCCGCCACCCGGCCCGGCGGTCGGTCGACGGCGCGGCCGATGATCCGGTCGAGACGCTGGCGCGGCGGCTGGCGGGGGCCAGCGGCCCGGAACGGGACCGGGCCCTGCTCGACGTCGTGTGCGCCACCGCCGCCGCGGCGCTGGGACACACGTCCGCGGCGGAGGTGGCACCGGACCGGCCGTTCCGGGAGCTCGGTTTCGACTCGCTCGCCTCGGTGCAGTTCCGCAACCGGCTGACCGCGGCGACCGGGTTGCGCCTGCGGCCGATGCTCGTCTTCGACTTCCCGACACCCGAGGCCATCGCCGGCCACCTCCGCGACCAGCTGTTCCCGGAGGTGGCTCCGGCCGCCGCGGGTCCACCCGCCGCCGCGCCCGCGCCCGCGCCTGCGCCTGCGTCCGCGTCTGCGCCCGCGGGCCCGCCCGACCCGGAACCGCCGGCCGCGCCCGGCGGCGGCGAGCCGGCCAGCGCGTTCGACGAGATGGACGCCGAGACACTGGTCCGGCTGGCCCTCGGCGAGGGCACCTGACCACCGCCCCGACCCCGACCCCGAGCCCGACACGGACCGCCGGAGGCCCTGGTGACTGTCCCCCCCGACCGCCTCGTCGAGGCGCTGCGCGCGGCGATGAAGGAGAACGAGCGGCTGCGGGGGCTGATCGCGCAGGCCGGTGAGCCGATCGCGGTCATCGGGATGGCCTGCCGTTTCCCGGGCGGGGTGCGCTCACCCGACGAGCTGTGGCGGTTCGTCGCCGGCGGCGGCGACGCCATCACCCCGTTCCCGACCGACCGGGGCTGGGACACCTCGGCCCTCACCTGCTTCGGGGGCGGGTTCCTGCACGACGCGGCCGACTTCGACCCGGAGTTCTTCGGGATGTCGGAGAACGAGGCGCTGGCCACCGACCCGCAGCAGCGGCTGCTGCTGGAGACCTCGTGGGAGGCCTTCGAGCACGCCGGGATAGACCCGCGGTCGGCGCGGGGCAGCCGCACCGGCGTGTACTTCGGTGTGATCTTCCACGACTACGGGTACCGGCTGCGCCCACCGCCCCCGGGCATCGACGGCTACGCCTACTTCGGCAGCGCGGGCAGCATCGCGTCCGGGCGGGTCTCCTACACGCTCGGTCTCGAGGGGCCGTGTGTGACGCTGGACGCCGCGTGCGCGTCCTCGCTGGTCGGCCTGCATCTGGCCGGTCAGGCCCTGCGGCGCGGCGAGTGCTCGCTCGCCCTGGTCGGCGGGGTTTCGGTGCTGGCCACCCCCGAGCTGTGGGAGGAGACGACCCGGCACGGGCAGGGCCTGGCCCCGGACAGCCGCTGCAAGTCCTTCGCCGCCGCGGCTGACGGCACCGGCATCTCCGAGGGGGTGGGTGTGCTGCTGGTGGAACGGCTCGGCGACGCCCGGCGCAACGGCCATCCGGTGCTGGCGGTGGTGCGCGGCAGCGCCGTCGAGCAGAGCGGCGCGACCAACGGCTTCACCGCGCCCAGCAGCGCCTCGCAGGAGCGGCTGATCGGCCGGGCGCTGGCTGACGCCGGCCTCGCTGCGGCGGACGTCGACGCGGTCGAGGGCCATGGCACGGGAACCCCGGTCGGCGACCCGATCGAGCTGGCGGCCCTGCTGGCCACCTACGGGCGCGGACGGCCCGCCGGCCGGCCGCTGTGGCTGGGGTCGTTGAAGTCGAATCTGGGCCACACCCAGGCCGCCGGCGGCGCCGGTGCCGTCATCAAGATGGCGATGGCCATGCGGCACGGCGTCCTGCCGCGCACCGTGCACGTCGACGCCCCGACCCCGCACGCGGACTGGTCCGAGGGCGCGGTGGCGCTGCTGACCGAAGCGGTGCCCTGGCCGGACACCGCCGGCCGGCCCCGCCGGGTGGGGGTCTCCTCGTTCGGCGCCAACGGCACACTGGCGCACGTGATCCTCGAGCAGGATCAGCCGCCGCCCGCCGACGCGGCAGCCGGGGATGGGACGGCCGGGCGCGCGGTGGACCGGCTGGTGGTGCCGTGGCCGCTGTCGGCCCGGTCCGCGCCCGCGCTGCGGGCCCAGGCCCGGCGCCTGCTCGACCTGGTGACCGAGCGGGCCGATCTCCTCCCGGCTGACGTCGGGTTCTCGCTCGCGACCGGCCGCAGCGCCTTCGCGCACCGGGCGGTGCTGGTCGCCGACGACCGCGCGGAGTTCCTGCGCGGCCTGACCGTTCTGGCCGCCGGCCCGCCGGAGAGCACTGAGGCCGCCCTGGACGGCCGCGCCGGAGCCGGGCTGGTGCTCGTGCTGCCCGGCGGGGGCGGGTGGGGGCTCGGCACCGGCCGCGCGCTGGCGGACGCGTTCCCGGCCTTCGGCGCGGAGTGGGCGACCCTCCGCGGGGCTCTCACGGGGGCGGCTCTTCAGACGGCGCCACAGGTGGCGCTCCAGGTGGCGCTGTGCCGGCTGTTGGAGTCCTGGGGTGTGCGGCCCGACGCCGTCGTCGGGCACGGTGCGGGCGAGGCCGCGGCCGCGTACGTGCGGGGCGCGCTGTCGCTGGACGACCTGCGGGCACTGCTGGCGGCGGGTGCCCGCAGCGCGTCGCCCGGGTGCCGCGTTCCCCCGGGCACCGCGAACGTGCTGGTCGTGGGTCGCGACGAGGCCGGCGTCGACATCCCGCGCGGCGCGAAGTCGTGGGTGCTGCTGCCGCCCGGTCGCGCCGAGATCCGCGCTGTCACCGAGGCGTCCGCCACGCTGTACGAGTGGGGGCAGGCCGTCGACTGGCGGGCGTTCTTCGCGGGCACCGGCGCCCGGCGGGTCGACCTGCCCACCTATGCCTTCCAGCGCCGGCGGTACTGGTTGGAGGCCGCGGATCCTGGCCCGACGCCCGCTCCGGGCCTACCGGCCGCACCGGCCGCACCGGCCGCACCGGCCGCACCGGGCGCACCGGGCGCACCGGGCGTGCAGCGTTAGCCGTGGGCGGAGTCGTGCCACGGGCCGACGACCAGACGGGCGGCCAGGCCGAAGAACCAGAACACCACCAGGCCGAACAGCGCCGAGACGATGATCGCGGCGAACAGCGGGCCGGAGGACAGGTCGCGGGTGTAGTTGTCGATGAGCGCGCCGATCCCGACGTCGCCGCGGCGGAAGAAGAAGTCGCCGACGATCGCGCCGATCACCGCGAGGCCGGCCGAGATGCGTAGGCCGACGAAGATCGCGGGCAGCGCGCTCGGGAGCTCGAGGCGGAGCAGTCGGCGCCACCGCCCGACCCGGCGCAGTGTGAACAGGTCGTGATGGCCGGCGTCGACGGACTGGATGCCGAACAGCGTGTTGGTGATCATCGGGAACATCGAGATCACGACGCAGACCACCGTCCGAGACCAGAATCCGTAGCCGAGCCAGAACCCGATCAGCGGGACGATGGCCAGGATCGGGATCGTCTGCAGAAGGATCGCCCAGGGGTAGAACGAGTTCTCGATCCAGCGGGCCTGTGACATGAGAATCGCCGAGAGGATTCCGATGCCCGCGGCGATCGCGAGGCCGGTGAGCGCGACCTGCGCCGTCCCGCCGAGCGCGGTGAGGATCTCGTCGGCGGTGCGGCGGTCCAGGAAACCCTCGGACACGACCTCGTGTGGCGGGGGGAGCAGGAACCGGCGGCGGGGGGCGAGGAACCAGTAGGTGACGGCGTACCAGACGCCGATCACGGCCGCGAACACCGCGAACGGCGGCAGCACCGTCCGTGCGGCCCGGGCGGCGAGACCGCCCGCCCGCGCCCGTCCCCGCGGCCGGGCCGCCGGGCCGGCCACGCCTGGCCGTTCCAGGCCGGCCGCGCCCGGCCGTTCCAGGCTGGCCACCCCCGGCCGCCCCGGCGCTGTGAGTCCGCCGTCGTCCCCGTCTGGCACCTAGGAACCTTTCCGTCGAGATCCTGTCGCGACGCCCGTTCGTGGGGATTTCCCCCTGATCGCAGGGCCTCGTCCGAATCCTAGGTGTCGCGGCGGCGCAGCCGGCGGGCGGCGAGGGCCAGCAGGACGGCCACGTAGCCGCACAGCAGACCGAAGCCGGCCCAGGGGGCGAGCGACAGCGTGTCCGGCCGGGCGAGGGTGAGCGCGGACCCGGCCGGGACCGGCAGGTACCGGTTCACCGAGTCCGCGGTGTCCTCCGGCAGGAGACCGACGACGATCTGCAGCGCGAACAGCGTCCCGAACAGGGTGGCCACCGCGACCGCCACGGCCTTGGCCCACAGCACCGGCGTCCGGCGCGGGACCGCGGCGAACGTGGCGCGGATCGAACCGGTGCCGTACTCGCCGGTGATCATCAACGCGCCGAGCACGCCGATCGCCAGCTGTGCCAGCTGCACGCCGGCGAGGCTCACGCTGGTGGGGTCGAACCCGGCGAGGTCCGCCGCCCCCACCGGCGGCCGGGCCACCCGGACCATCGAGTAGACGACGCCGAACCCCACGACCAGCGCGACGGCCGCAAGCAGCGACCAGAGCGTGGACGGCAGCGAGCGCAGCTTCGTCCACTCCGAGGCGACCACCCGCGGCCAGGTGACCCGCTGTTCGTCGTGGTACGCCGGCAGCGTCACCGCCGACGGCGACGGGGCGGAGCCGTCCAGGGCGTTCGTCGGGACGTGACCGGCCAGGGTGGCCGTCGAGGTGAGCGGCGCGCGCGGGGCCGGTGTCGTCGGGTTCATCGCTGTCCTCCGGTCATCGAGGTCGGACGGTCGGTCATCGTGGTCGGGCGGAAGGCGACCGCGTCGTGGGCGACACGCATGAACGCCTCTTCGAGGGAGGCCTGCCGGGCGGTGAGCTCCAGGACGGTGATCCCGGCGGCCGCCGCGGCCATGCCCACCTGGTCGGTGCTCAGCCCCGTCACGAGAAGTCCGCCGGACGCCGGCCCGGCCACAGTCCCGGCCCCGGGTCCGGCACCAGCGCCGGATACCGCCGGCGCGGTCTCGACCCGCACCTCGGGTGAACGGAGCCGGCGGGCCAGCTCGTCGGGAGCGGTGCAGCGCACCAGCACGCCGCCGCGGGCCGCGGCATCGCCGAACTCGGCCACGGTGGTGTCGGCGATCAGCCGGCCCCGGCCGATGACCACCAGGTGCTGCGCGGTCAGCGCCATCTCGTTCATCAGGTGCGAGGAGACGAAGACGGTCCGGCCCTCGACGGCCAGCTCCCGCAGCAGCGAGCGCAGCCAGCGGATGCCCTCGGTGTCCAGGCCGTTCAGCGGCTCGTCGAGGATGACGGTGCGGGGGTCGCCGAGCAGCGCCGTCGCGATGCCCAGCCGCTGCGACATGCCGAGGGAGAACCGGCCGGCCCGGCGGGAGGCGACCTCGCGCAGCCCGACCGCATCGATCACGTCGTCGACCCGGGACCGGCGGATGCCGTTGCTCCGGGCGAGGGCGAGCAGGTGCAGGCGCGCGGCGCGGCCCGGGTGGACCGACCGGGCCTCCAGCAACGCGCCCGCCTCGCGCAGCGGCGCGGTGTGTTCCCGGTACGGCCGGCCGTTGACGGTGACCGACCCGCCGCTCGGGGTGTCGAGCCCGAGGATCATCCGCATGGTCGTCGACTTGCCGGCGCCGTTCGGCCCGAGGAAGCCGGTGACGATCCCCGGCCGGACGGTGAAGGTCAGGTCGTCGACGGCGACCTTCTCCCCGTATCTCTTGGTGAGACCGCGTGCCTCGATCATCCGCTGTTGTCCTCCCGTGCTGCGTGCTCCCGGTGCGGTGACGATGACGCTCGCAGCGGCGGACAGCCCCGTCGCTGCGGCGGCCAGCCGGTCGGGACTGCGGTTTTCCGCACTCCCGCGGGCAGGTGCACCTCATGGCTCCCGGAACGGCCGCTGCCCACCGTTGACGCCGTGACACCCACGGATGCCGTGACACCTGCCGATGCCGTGACATCTGTACAGGTCGTGCCGGGCCGGCCGCGCCGCTGGCCGCAGCGGGCCGCGGGCACCGGCCGGGCCACCGCGCACACCCTGGCCGGCCTGCTGGCCGGGCTCGTGACCTGGGCCGTCCTCGGCCTCATCGCCGTGCTCTGGCTGACCGCGGTCTACAGCCTGGTCGAGGGCCCGACCGGGCACTGGCTGCTCGCGGTCGGCTACGTCGTCGCCGTCCCCGCCGGGCCGCTCGCCGCGCTGGCGGCGGTGCGCGGGCTCGCCGGCATGCAGCGCGCCCGCTTCGCGACCTTCCTGGACGTCGACATCGAGGCTCCGGGACGCCGGCCGGCGCGCGGTGCACGGCCGTCGAGCGGCGCACGGCCGTCGCGGTCGGGGGGACGCCTCGCCGCCCGGAGCGCTCGCCAGCTCGGCTACCACCTGTCGACGCTGGTCACCGGGGTCGCCGGCGGGATCGCGGTGGCGCTCGGCTGGCTGCTGGCCGCGCCGCGGGTGGCCTGCACGGTGGCCGGGCCGACGAGGGGGCGGCCCGCCGCCTGCTGGGGCCGACCCGGGCGGAGACGCTGGCCCGGCAGGTCGAGGCGCTGGCGCGCAGCCGCGCCGAGATCGTCGCCGCGACCGACGCCGAGCGGCGCCGCATCGAACGCGATCTCCACGACGGCACCCAGCAGCGCCTGCTGTCGCTGGCGATGAACCTGGGCATGGCCCGGGCGGCGCTCGCCGACGCGCCCGAGGCGGCCCGTCTCGCCATCGAGCAGGCCCACGACGAGGCCACGGAGACCCTCGTTGAGCTGCGCGAGTTCGTGCGCGGCCTGCACCCGGCGGTGCTCAACGACCGTGGCCTGGACGCGGCCCTGTCCGGGATAGTCGCCCGGGCGCCGCTGCCGGTAGAGCTGCGGGTGGACCTGCCCCGGCGGTGCGCGCCGAGCATCGAGGCGATCGCCTACTTCGTGGTCTCCGAGGCGCTGACGAACGTGGTCCGGCACGCCGCGGCCAGCCGCGCTGGGGTCGTCGTCGAGCGGGTGGGCGAGCGGCTGCGGGTCGTCGTCAGCGACGACGGCCGGGGCGGTGCGGCCAGCCCGCCGGCAGACGACCCAGCGCCGGGTCGTCTGACCGGAAACGGCCCGCTGGCAGGCGGTCCGGCCGGTGGCAGCGGGCTGCGTGGGCTCGCGCAACGGGCCGCCGCCGTGGACGGGACCATGACCGTGGTCAGCCCGGTCGGCGGGCCGACATCGATCATCGTGGAGCTGCCGTGCGAGTAGTGATCGCCGAGGACTCGCTGCTGATCCGGGTCGGCCTGACGAAGCTGCTCACCGACGGCGGCTTCACGGTCGCCGCGGCGGTGGGGAACGCCGACGAACTGCTGACCGCGGTGGGTGAGCACCAGCCGGAGCTGGTCGTCGTCGACGTCCGCATGCTGCCGACGCACACCGACGAGGGCATCCAGGCCGCGCTGGTGATCGGCCGCCAGTACCCGCGGATCGCGGTGCTGGTGCTCTCCCAGTACGTCGAGGAGCGGTACGCCACCGACCTGCTGTCCACCCGGACCAGCGGCGTCGGCTACCTGCTCAAGGACCGGGTCGCCCAGGTGCCGAGCTTCCTCGACTCGCTGCGCCGGGTGGCCGCGGGCGGCACCGCGCTCGACCCGGAGGTGGTCGCCCAGCTGATGGTCCGGCGCCGCACGGACCCGCTGGAGCGGCTGACGCCGCGCGAGCAGGAGGTGCTGCGGCTGATGGCGGAGGGCCGCTCGAACAACGGCATCGTCACCGCGCTGAAGGTCAGTCACAGCGCGGTCGAGAAGTACGTGAGCAGCATCTTCGTCAAACTCGACCTGCCGCCCACCGACACCGACCACCGCCGGGTCCTGGCGGTTCTGCGGTTCCTGGAGGCGTGAGCCGGGAGGCGCTTGCTCCGAGACGTGTCGGACGTGGGAGGCTATCGCCCATATCGGGGGTGACGGATACGGCATGCGGTTGTCACTGTGGCGACTTGCCTCTCCTGGGTCCGCTTCCCGCGTTCCTCCCTTCCTTCCTGCGCCGAGGAGAGCAGCACACGTGACGAGACTTCGTACGGTGGCGGCCCTGGTCTGTTCCATGGGGCTGGCCTTCGGCCTGGTCGCCTGCGGCGACTCCCAGGACGAGCCCGCGACCGCCGGCGGTGCCGGCGGGACGGCCGCCGGGGCGAGCTACACCACCCCGCTCAAGGGGGTCTGCCCGGACACCGTCGTCGTGCAGACGAGCTGGTGGCCGGAGGTCGACTACGGCGCCACCTACCAGCTCCTCGGCGCGAATCCGAAGATCGACACGGGCGATTTCAAGGTGACCGGGCCGCTCGGTGCCACCGGGGTGAACCTCGAGATCCGTTCCGGCGGGCCGGCGGTCGGCTTCGACTCGGTGTCGTCGCTGTTCGAGACCGACGACGACATCCTGCTCGGCTACCTGGACCTGGACGAGGTGATCCGCAACTCCGCGGAGCACCCGTCGGTCGCGGTCCTCGCGCCCTACGCGAAGTCGCCGCTGATGTTCTTCTGGGGCGACCCGTCGCTCGACTTCAAGTCGGTCGCCGACATCGGCAAGTCGGGCAGGACCGTGCTGGTCGGCGACGAGGCGTACATGAACGTCCTGATCGGCGAGGGCCTCCTGCAGCGGTCCCAGGTCGACAACTCCTACGACGGTAGCGTGAGCCGTTTCGTCGCCGAGGACGGCGGCATCGTCCAGGTCGGGTTCGTCACCGACGAGCCGTACCGGCTCGAACACGACGTCAAGGAGTGGGCGAAGCCGGTGAAGTACGTCCTCGTCGGCGACGAGTACCCGGCGTACGCGAACGTGCTCGCCGTCCGCAAGGACAAGCTGGCGGCCAGTCAGGACTGCCTGACGGCGCTCGTGCCGCTGTTCCAGCGCGCGATGGTCGACTACCTGGCCGACCCGAAGCGGGCCAACGACCTGATGATCGAGGTCACCTCGAAGCTGGACACCGCCGGCTACGAGCTGTCGACCGGCCTGCTCGAGGACGGGAACACCAGGCAGCAGGAGCTCGGGCTGGTCGCCAACGGCACCGACGGGGTCTTCGGGACCTTCGACACCAGCCGGGTCCAGAGCCTGATCGGACGCCTGACCCCGGCGCTCACCACGGCCGGGACGCCGCCCGCCCCGGGGCTCAAGCCCGCCGATGTGGCCACCGACGAGTTCGTCGACCGGTCCATCTCACTGAAGTAGCCGAATGGCAGGAGCCGCCCGGCGGCGGCAGGTCATCGCGAGGGCGCGGATTCTCCGGACGGAGGCCGCGCCCTCGCGGCGTGTCGGGGGCTGTGACCAGCCCCAGTCGCGAGAACCGCCTTAACGGGTCTTACGATTTCGGCCGATACGACGGAGACAGCATCGGCCCTCGCCAGAAATGGCCCTCGAACGGGAGCTCACGCGCCGTGACCAACTACCCGCCCCCGACGTTCGACACCACCAGGCCGCACTCGGCCCGGGTCTGGAACTACTACCTCGGCGGCAAGGACAACTTCCCCGTCGACCGCGCGCACGGCGACCGCACCATCGCGGTCTTCCCGCAGATCCTCGACGTGGCGCGGGCGTCCCGGTCGTTCCTGGCGCGGGCGATCACCCACCTGGTCACCGAGGAGGGCGTCCGCCAGTTCCTCGACGTCGGAACGGGCCTGCCGGTCGAGAACAACACCCACCAGGTGGCCCAGCGCCTCGTGCCGGAATGCCGGGTCGTGTACGTCGACAACGACCCGATGGTCCTCACGCACGCCCGCGCCCTGCTCGCCAGCTCACCGGAGGGTGTCACCACCTACCTGGACTCCGACGCGCGCAACCCGGAGCGCATTCTCGACTTCGCGGCCGAGACCCTGGACTTCACGAAGCCGATCGGCCTGATGCTCATGTCGATCATGGGTCTGATCCCCGATCTCGACGAGGCCTACTCGATCGTGAGCCGGCTGCGCGACGCCCTGCCGTCGGGCAGCTTCATGGTGCTCGAGGACGGGTCCGACGACCGGACGTCCGAGCCGGAGACCCGCAAGGACCTCACCGTCGACGACCTCAACCAGGTCACCACCGTCGGGAACGGATACCACTACCGCTCGGTCGCGGAGATCTCCCGCTACTTCGACGGCCTCGAGCTCGTCGAGCCCGGCATCGTCTCCCCGCCGTACTGGCGGCATGTCCCCGAGCCCGGCGAGCCGCTCGCGCCGCTGGAGTCGTGCGGCGTCGGCCGCAAGCCGTAGCCGGAGCACCGGGTTGGCAAGTCGGGCGTCTTACCGGTAAGGCGCTTGACTTGCTCTCCCGCGCGGTGTTTGTATCCGGCGCATGCCGGTGGTGACCCCGTCGACGAAGGAGCAGATCGTCCGCGCGGCCGAGCGCCTGTTCGCCGCGCACGGCCTGGACGGGATCTCGCTGCGGCAGATCGGCGCGGCGGCCGGCAACGGCAACAACTCGGCCGTGCAGTACCACTTCGGCTCCCGGGACCAGCTCGTCCAGGCGATCTTCGAGTACAGGCTGCCCTGGCTGCACGAGCGGCGCACCCTGCTCATCGCCGAGCACCGGCCCGACGACCTGCGCTCGCTGCTCGACTGCCAGGTGCGCACCCTGCTGGAGCACAGCGAGCTGCCCGGCAGCCACTACCTGTGCTTCGTCGACATGCTGCGGCAGTACGGCCGCAGCGACGTGTTCGAGGGCCTGCCGGCGGCGCTCCGCGACTCGGTGCGGGAGTTCCAGGAGCGCCTGGGCGGGTTCCTGCCCCACCTCGTCGAGCCGCTGCGTGCCCGTCGTGTCGCGCAGGCGATGGCGTTCATCGTCGACGCCGCCGCCGACCGGGAGCGCGCACATGCGCACGGCCGTCCCGTGGTGCCCTTCGCCCTGCAGGTCACGGACCTCCTCGACGGCATGGTCGGCTTCCTCAAGGCACCCGCCTCACCGCGGACGCTCGCCGTGCTCGAACGCACCGACCCGGCCGCCGCGGCGTGGCCGGCCTTCCTGTAGACCAGCCCGCCGCGCCGGCAGCGGGCTGGGCGCGCCGGCCACACGGATGAGCGGGGACGCCATGACTGTCAGACTCGACGGCGCGGTCGCGGTGATCACCGGGGCGGGCAGCGGCATCGGCCGGGCCGCCGCGCACTCGCTGGCCCGGCGCGGCACCCGGGTGGTCGTGACCGACGTCGACGCCGGCCGCGCCGCCGCCGTCGCCGGTGAACTGGGCGACGCGGCGGTCGCGGCGCGCTGCGACGTCACCGCCGCCGCCGACCTGGAGGCCGCCCGCGATCTCGCGCTGGCCCGGTTCGGGCGGGTCGACGTGGTCATGAACAACGTCGGCATCCTGGCCGTCGGCGCGGTCGAGGACATACCGCTCGAGGCGTGGCAGCGGGTCATCGACGTCAACCTGCTCGGCGTCGTGCGCAGCAACCTCGTCTTCCTGCCGCTGCTGCTCGCGCAGGGCTCGGGGCACGTCGTCAACACCGCCTCGACGGCGGGGCTGCTGCCCTACGGGTTCGACCGCCTCCCTTACACGGCGACGAAGCACGCGGTGGTCGGGCTCTCGGAGTCGCTGGCCCTCTACCTGCGCCCGCGCGGCATCGGCGTCACCTGCCTGTGCCCGGCCGGGGTCGCGACCAACATCATCGAGAACGTCACCTTCTTCGGGGAGCCGAAGCCGCCGCGGGGGCCGCGGTTCCCGGTTCTCGATGCCGACCCGGTGGGCGAGATCGTCGCGGACGCGATCGAAACGGGCCGGTTCCTGGCGCTGACCGCGCCGGAAACAGCCGATGACCTGCGCGAACGCGCTGCTGACATCGAGGCCTACCTGGACAGGATCGTCGGCGAGCAGGGCTGAAGCGCGTTCCCTGCGCCCGTGACGGCGCGTTCACCGATGGTGCTGAACGCGGAAATTCGGCGTTCGCTACCGGGAAGGCGAGGGCTGATCCCGCCGCCCATGCCCGCGCGGTGCTGCCGGAATAGGCCCGCTCGCCGCCACCGTTCGCAGGCATCTTCCTGATTGCTCCGCGGCCCCGGTACGCGGGAATGTCGATCCGGAGCTGAAAGAAATTCGCGTCGAGACCGGGCTGGTCTGCCGGCGGCATTCAATGCGGCCGTCCCGGCGAGTGCGCGGGTTATCCTGGCGATGTCGCCGCCGGCGCGGCGCGTTCGGCGGGCCCGGCGGGCGCGCGAGCCCGGCGGGTTCCGTGGGTCTGTACGGGTGCCGTGGGGTTGGCCGGTGCCGCCGCCCGGCCGCCCCACAGCCGGAGCGGCCCCGGCGCCGGCCGCCCGGAGGACTCCCGCTGTGGCGGGTGGTATCACGGGACCGGCCTTGGTCGCCCCGGGGCCGGCGCAGAGCGGAGCATTTCCGCCCAGCCGGCGGGCGATACGGAACTTGCTGTACAGCAATTATTGGGATTGGCGGGCATCGTCCTGAAGTTGCCGCCCCGGCCGGGTGGGTGCATTGATGCCGTCCGGTTCCTGTTCCTGTTAGGGTGCAGGAACAGCCGAGATTTTGGTCCGGTGGGCGTGCGGCAGGTGTTCTCGCGCCCGGCCCGTCATCGGCCCGAGGAGGGTGACGCTTTCTTTTGCGGGGCAATGGCGGGTGTCCGCACGCGGATGCCGGCCGAATACAGAAAATCCCTGGCGGTCGTGCCCGCGGTTCCGAGGCGCGCGGTCCCGCCCGTGTGCCTCGGTTATCGGGGCCGGTGTCGCGACATGGCGTGGGACGAACATTGATTCTTGGTTGGGGGCTGATATGAACTCCGCTCGATCCGTGTTGTGTGCGGTGGCGGCCGCATTATCCGTGGCGTCGCTCGTCGGCTGTGCGGGCGACGACGCCACTACGAACACCGCGGATGGCTGCGTCGCGCCCGGCGTCACCGCGGACGAGGTCGAGGTGGGGATGCTGTACCCGGACTCGGGTGGCCTCGCCAGCTCGTTCAGCGCGGCGCGGGCCGGCATCGACGCCCGGTTCGGGCTCGCGAACGCCTCCGGCGGGGTGCACGGGCGCCAGATCAGCTACGTGTGGCGCGACGACCAGGCCAACCCGTCGACGAACCTGACCATGAGCCGGCAGCTGGTGGAACGGGAGGGGGTCTTCGCGGTCCTGGAGACGAGCACCGCCACCTCCGGCGGGGCTCCCTACCTGGCCGAGGCGGGGGTGCCCGTGGTCGGCCTCGCGGTGGAGGAAGCGTGGTCCCGGTACCGGAACATGTTCTCGTTCTCCTACCTCTTCACCGACGGGGGGTCGGTCGACACGTTCGGCCGGTTCGTCCGTGAGCACGGTGGCACCCGGGCGGTGATCGTCCGGGACTACGCGGGCGGGAGCACCTCGGTGCAGTTCGCCGACCAGCTGATCGTGAGCCTGCGAGCCGCCGGCGTCGAGATTCCCGCGGAGCAGGTCACCGAGTACCAGCCGGGACGGGCGAGCGCCTCCCGGATCGCCGAGTGGATGCTGAACAACGGCGTCGACACCCTCGTCGCCGCGATGGACACCGAGACGCTCGCTCAGCTCGTCGACGCCGCGGGCGAGGCCGAGGTACCGCTCAAGGTCATCCTGACCGGCCGCGAGGTCAGCGCGGAGCTGCTGGAGACCTACGGCGCCCGGCTCGCGGGGGTCACCTCCTATGCCAACTACCTGCCGTTCCAGGTCAGCTCCCCGGCTCTCGGCGCCTACCGGGCGGCGGTGGCCCGGTACGCCCCCCAGCTCGTCGACCCGGACCAGACCCTCGCCCTGACCGCCTACGTCGTCGCGGACATGCTCGTCCGCGGGCTGGAGGAGGCCGGGGAGTGCCCGAGCAGGCAGTCCTTCATGGACGGCCTGCGCGCCGTGGAGGACTATGACGCTGGCGGTCTCATCACCAGAACCGACTTCGGCGAGGATTTCGGGCGCCTCCGCGAGTGCTACGCCTTCGTCCGGGTCAACGCCGAGGGCACGGGCATCGAGGTGGTGGACCCCGACTTCTGCGGCAGTAGGCTCTGAGCCTGGCCGACGCCGAGCGGAGCGGAGATGTCCCGGTGAACCACGGCGGTGACGGGACGGGCCAGCACGCGGACGAGGACGACATCCCCGCCCACCGCTCACCGTGGGCACGGCCCGCGTCGGGCGAGTGGCCCGCATCGGGCGAGTGGCCAGCGCCGGGTGGCGACCAGCCGACGATGGACCTGCACCACCGCGCCGGCGCGGCGGCCGCCACCGGCCCGCGCTCGGGGCAGCCGGCCCCCCCGCCCCCCGCCGGGGCGTTCCAGTCGGGCCGGCCGGCGTGGCCGGCGGCCGGCGGAACGGGGGGCACGGACCGGTGGGAGGAGAACCACCAGCCCGACGAGCCCGACGAGCCCGACGAGCCCGGCCGCCCGCCGATCCCTCCGACGATGTCCTACGGATCCGCCCCGGACGATCATCGGCTGCTGGCCGGGACGACCCCGTCGGCCGGTACGGCTCCGGCACGCCGGCGGCGGCGCCGGTGGCTGTGGGCCCTGGTCGCGGCGGCCGTCGGCTTCGTGCTGCTGGTGGTGGGTGACCGGGCCGCGGTCTCGGTCGCCGAGGGTCAGATGGCCAAGCAGATCAAGGTCAGTGTGGCGGAGAGCCTGGAATGCGGTGCCCCCGCGCCGACCGTGCGCGACGTGCACATCGGCGGCTTCCCCTTCCTCACCCAGATCCTGCTCGGCAAGTTCGAGGAGATCGGGGTGACGATCGAGGGAATCGCCACCCCGGGGCCCCGGATCTCCGCCGTGCAGGCGCAGCTGTCCGGCATCCACGTGCCGCTCGGGGACATGATCTCCGGGTCGGTCGGCGCGGTGCCTGTTGACGACATCCGGGCGACCGTCCGGCTTGACTACGCCGACCTCAACACCTACCTGGCCGGGCTGCCCGGCGCCCTCCAGGTGAACCCGGTCGACGGCGGGCGGCGGGTCGAGATCTCCGGGCGCACCGACCTGTGGCTGTTCGGCTCCCAGGAGATCGGGGGCGTCACCACCTTCGAGGTCCGTGACAACGTGCTCACGCTCGTCCCCAGTGAGGTGACGCTGCGCGGGGCCATCAACGCCACGATCCCCGTGCCCGTGGGCGGCCTGCTGCCCCCGATCAAGATCCCGGTCGGCCAGCTGCCGCTGGATCTCGACATCGTCGAGGCGTCGACGGGCGGGTCCGGGCTGTCGCTGACCGCCACCGCCCACGACGTCGTCCTGCCCGCGGCGGAGCAGCCCGCGCCGCGTCAGTGCCCGCCCGGCAACACCTGACCATCCGGCGGCCCTCCCAGCACAACCGTGGCAGCGCGGCGCCGCCGGGCCAATGGCCATTCAGAGATACGGGAGCCCTGGCGCAGCTTCGGCACGGCGTCGGCCGTTCGTTCGCCGCGTCGGAGCGTCGCTGACCGCTTTGGTTCCGAGGACCGATCACGGCGGGACGCCCCCGACCGGGGGAATTCTGTGGCCGGCCGCGCTGCATGCCAAGAACGACGGCTGGGTGAAGACCACTCGGGTTCTTAGCGCCCGGGTGATACGTGAGCTGCTAGGTTTCACCGCGACGCTGATGGACGAGTACTGGGTCAGATGCAGTTGGACGCGCCGACCGGCCGGGTTGCCTGGATGGGACCCGTGCCAGTGCCGGTATGGCTGGGCATCGGGCGGGATTTCACCGAGCACTGGGTTCATGGCCAGCAGATCCGTGCCGCCGTTGGCGCTCCCGGACTCGATGACGACTACTACCTGGGCACTGTGCTACGCGTCTTCATCTGGGGCCTGACCTGCCACTACCGTTCCAAAACCGGCCCGGATATCGATCTGGTCACTGAGTTCACCGGAGAGGCGGCCGGCGTCTGGACGCTGCAACGCCGCAGCGAAAGCTGGGACCTCACCGAAAGCCGAGTTTCTGCCGCGTCGACTTTGGTCCGGATGCCGGCAACAGTAGCCTGGCGACTGTTTACCGGGGCCTTGAGCGACCGCGAACTCAGGCTCATCGAGCGGACGGGTGATCTCGACCTTGCCGACCATCTGCTCGCCGCCAGATCAATCATCATCTGACGTCAAGCGGCACAGAGGGCGTCAAACGAGGTACACGCCGGTTCCGTCGCGGGGACGTTCCACCGGCGGCTGCCGGCTACCCGGGGGCCTCGATACCTGCGCCCTTACGCCCGGCACTGAGGTGGGGTCTCGCCTGCCCCCGCCACCGAGGCGTTGGCCCGTGCGCGCACAGCCGGTGGTGGGCGTCGGCGGAACGCCGTCCTGGATGGCCGTTCCCGGCCTCGGTCGCGCGCCGTCCGGGGGACCGCGTGGGTCGCCGGATGCCCTGTGCCCCAGCGTGAAGCGCCGGCCGGTCGCTCTTGTCGAGGCCGGAGCCGACAAAAGATTAGCGAGGACTCACTCACTGGTACGCTGCTCGCGACACAGCCCGTTTGCCCGACTGGGGACGTTTACATGGACGTGTGCGAGGTGCGGTGGAGATGACGGACGCAGCTACCGGTCAGCTGGACGCGGAGTGGGTCGAGCACCATTTCGACCACCTCTCGCCCGAGCTCGCCCGCGATCTGCACCCCACGCTGGCCCTGGCCCGGTCGCGGTGCCCGGTGGCGCACAGCGACCAGTACGACGGCTTCTGGGTGGTGACCGGATACGAGGACGTGCTCCGGGTCGCGCAGGACTGGGAGACGTTCAGCTCCGAGCTGGGCATCACCGTCCCGTACACCCCCACGCCGATGAAGATCCTGCCGGTGACGATCGACCCGCCGCTGCAGCGCACCTTCAAGCGCCTGATAAACACCCACTTCAGGCCGGTCGTCGTCGTCGAGTGGGAGCAGCAGACCCGGGCGCTCGTGAACCGGCTCATCGACGGTTTCGTCGAGGCCGGTGAGTGCGACTTCATGACGGAGTTCGCCCGCCCGCTGCCCGGGCTCGCCTTCTTCGACATGGCTCTGCACGCGCCCGCCGAGGACCTCGAGATGGTCAACCACTGGGCCACCCTGGCGTCGCTGTCGCACCTGGAGGAGTCCCGGGAGAGCCACGGGAAGCTGGCGGCGTGGATCGGGGCGCTCATGGCGAAGCGGCGCGAGGAGGGCCCGCGCGGCGACGTCGTCGACGCCGTCATGAACGCCGACATCGAGGGCCGTCCGATCACACCGGCGGAGGCGGTCGGGACGGTCCAGCTCCTCGTCCTCGGCGGCCTGGAGACGACGGCCGGCGCGCTCGGGATGTCGATGATCCGGTTCTGCCGGCACCCGGAGATCCTCGCGCGGCTGCGCGAGAACCCGGAGCTGATCCCCGACGCGGTGGAGGAGCTGCTGCGCCTCGACGGCTCGTTCATCTGCATCGCCCGGACGGCCCGGCACGACACCGAGCTCGGCGGGCGCCAGATCAAGGCCGGTGAGCGGGTGCTCATCTACTGGGCGTCGGCGAACCGGGACGAGTCCGAGTTCGACAACGCCGACACCTTCGACCTCGACCGCGGCCGCAACCGGCACATCGCGTTCGGCGCCGGGCCGCACCGCTGCGCCGGCTCCAACCTCGCCCGGATGAACCTGCGCATCGCCCTCGAGGAGATCGTCACGCGCCTCGTCGACGTCCGCCTGCAGCCCGGCGCGGACATCGACTACCACTCGACGTTCAACCGGGCGCCGCAGTCGGTGCCGATCACCTTCACCCCGGGGCCCCGGCTGACCCCGGCGGGCTGACGGCCGGGAGTGCCGGGAGCGCCGGTCAGCCGGGCGGTCGGCCCGGAGTGCCGGGAGCGCCGGGTGGTCAGCCGGGGTGGACGAGCCCGCGGACGAACGCCGCCTGGCCGGCATGCTGGAGGTCGTCCGCGACGACGCTCACCAGCCGCACGCCGAGCGTGACGGGCGGGTCCCACGCCTCGTCCACGATCCGGTCGAAGTCCGCGTCCCGCAGCTGTCCGAGGTAGCGGACGGTCTGCTCGTGGACGGCGTCGTGGTAGCCGAGCAGCAGACCGGGATCGGTGACGCGTACCGCGTCGACGTCGGCTGAGCTGTGGCCGTAGCCGATCGCCCGGTACCCGGCCTGCGGCCCGGTGGGTACGGCCAGCCCGAACCGCTGCTCCCAGCCGCCCGTGGACCAGACCTGCTCCGACCCGGCCGCGGCGGCGACGTGGTCGTCCTGCACCCGGGTGAGGTGCCAGACGAGCCAGGTGATCGAGTTGGCCCGGCCGTCCAGCCGGTGGTTCAGCTCGTCCGGGGTCAGCCCGCTGACGACCTCGTGCACGATCTCCCGGATCCGCCCGAACGCGTCGGTGAGGAGCGGGACGCCGGAGCCCATCGCAGTACTGTACGAGGCCGCCGGCGGCGGAGGGGAGCACCTGGCGCCGGCCGGTTCGTCGTGTTCGGCGCGGGCGGCCTACTTGCGGGCGACGCCGCTGTAGCCGGGGACCTCGGCGTCGGTCAGGCCGTCCGCCGTGCCGTCGGGCCGCCACCGGTGGATCACCTGCACGCCGGGCTCGAGCAGCGTCAGTCCGTCGAAGAGACGCGTCACCTCGTCGCGGGTGCGGAACTGGCAGGCGAGCCCCCGCTGCCGGTAGCTGTCCACGATCCGCTGGGCGCCCGGGTCGAGATCGGCGGTGCCGTGGCTGAGGACGAGATGGCTGCCGGGAGCGAGCCGCTCGAGCAGCCGGCGCACGATCGCGTACGGCTCGTCGCCCTCGACGAAGTGAAGGACCGAGACGAGGGAGAGCGCGACGGGCTGGGAGAGGTCCAGAGTCGAGTGCAGCTGCTCGGATTCCAGGATGCTGTCGGGGTCGCGCAGGTCCGCGTCGAGGTAGGCGGCCCGTCCCTGCGGGCTGCTGGTGAGCAGCGCGCGGGCGTGCGCCAGGACGATCGGGTCGTTGTCGACGTAGACCACCCGGGCGGCCGGGTCCACGCCCTGGACGACCTCGTGCAGATTCGGGCTGGTCGGAATGCCCGTGCCGATGTCGAGGAACTGCCGGATGCCCACCTCGGCGGCCAGGTGCCGCACCGCGCGGACCATGAACGCCCGGTTCTGGCGGGCGGCGTCCCGCAGGCTCGGAAAGACGGCGATGGCCTGCTCGGCGCCCTCCCGGTCGGCCGGGAAGTTGTCCTTTCCGCCGAGATAGTAGTCATACATACGCGCGGAGTGCGGAACATCCGTCCGTAGCTGGACGGTCGGGATCTCCTCCACCAGCTTGTTCCAGCGGCGGATACCCGCCGGCTTGTCGCCCACTTCCCGTCCCTCCGCTACGTCCGACCATCCACGGCGTCGCCCCCGTCGCCTTCGCGGAACGGCTGACCTGTGACGTCGAGGTCGTACCGCGAGGATCGGTCCTGTTATGACCGAATTATGGCTGTTCGTCTGCGGAGCGTCTCGGTCGGGCGGCCCCCGCGCGCCGGCCGCGCGGGCGTCGGTTCCGCCGCAGCGGGCCGGGGGTACCGGATTCCGCAGGTCGCGGGATCCGGTACCCCGGGGGGCGTGCCGGGAACGGGAACCTAGAAGACGCTTCCGACGTCCTGGAGCACGATCTTGGCCATGCTGTGCTCGGCGAGGGCCGCGATCGTCATGGACGGGTTGCAGGCGCCGGTGGAGCCCGGGATCCGCGCGCCGTCGAGCACGTAGAGGCCCTTCTGGCCGATGACCCGGCCGTAGAGGTCGACCGCGGACCCCATGGGCACGCCGCCCAGGGCGTGCCAGGTCGAGTTCGCCTGGGCGTTCGTGTCGATCATGATGCCGCCGCCCACCTGGGCGATCTTCTGCATGCGCGCGGCGATCAGCGCCTGCAGCGCGGCGTCACCGCTGGACGGCCAGGTCAGGACGGCGTCGTCCTTCGCGGAGTCGTACGCCCAGGTGCCGGCGGGGTTCACGATCCCGAAGCCGACGACCGTCATCAGCTTGCCGGCGGTACTCGGAATGGGGGAGCCCGCGTGGATGATGGTGAGCGGGATCGAGCTGGTGGTGTCGCGACCGCCGACGCAGGCGGGACCACCCTGCTGGGTCCCGATGTCGCCGTTCATGCCGTTCCACACGTAGATGCGGTCGCCGTTGTTTCCCCACTGGGTTCCGACGGCGTCCGGCAGGTTGGGGATCAGCCCCTTCGCCTTGGACTTCACCAGCAGGCGGGTCGTGCCGGCGGAACCCGCGTTGAGGAATACCGCGTCCGCGACGATGGTCTTCGTCTCCTGGACGATGCCGCCGGTGTTGATGCGGTCGACCGTCAGTACCCACTTCTTGTTCGCGTCGAGCGCGATGTCGCGGACGACGTGCAGCGTCGCGACGCGGACCCGACCGGTCGCCTCCGCGGCCTTGAGGTAGGTGACGTCAATGGAGCGCTTACCGCCGTTGTTGACACCGAAGGCGATGTCGCTGGTGGTGTAGGTCGGCTGGTACTGGCCGTTCAGCTCACCGCGCACGTACTGCCAGTCGATCGGCAGGGGAACCTGGAACGGCTCCAGGCCCGCGCCCGGAGCGACGTCCCGGAAGACCCGGGAGGACTTGTACGGGTCGCTGTTCAGGATGTCGTTGGGAATCGTGGAGACTCCCAGCATGCTGGCCACCAGCGGATACGCCCACAGGTTCAGCTCGTCGTAGAGGTTCGCGGCCACCGGGATCGACGCGGCGAAGTTCGCCTTCGAGGGCTTCAGTGTCATGCCGTGGTACATGACGGAGCCGCCGCCGACGGCCGCTCCGCAGTTCACCGTGATTCCGTTGCCGGGAATGCTCTCGATCACCCCGGTGTAGGGCTCCCACGTCTTCACGACGCCGCCGACCGTGGCGTGGTCGGTCAGCCAGGCGGAGCGGTTGTCGATGTTGGCGAAGCGGCAGAACGTCGTTGCGTTCGGCCCGGTGGGCCACCGCAGCCCGCGCTCCAGGACCAGCGTCGACACGCCGACCTGGGCCAGCCGCAGCGCGGTCACGCCGCCGCCGAAGCCGCTCCCGATGACAACGGCGCGCTCCCGCTGCACAGTGGCCGGCACGGGGGTGGCGGCCCGGGCCCGGGTGGCACCCGGGCCCGCGGTGAAACCGCCGACCGCGGCGGCGCCGATCGCCGCCGTGCCGATTAAGTGCCTGCGATTGAGGCCGGGGGTGGATTCGACGGCGTCGGGCGTGTTTTCGGGCATGGCGGACTCCAGAGTTGAATTGCGGGCATGACGCGCATCCTTCGGCCGCGAGCGGGTGGACGAGGGTCCACCGGCCCGCGGGGGTGCGCCGACGTAAGTCACGAAATCCGGGCGGACGCAGGCAGGGTCAATTGCCGGGGGGTGCGTCCGCTGCAGGAGAGAATTCAGATGCTCTGGTGCTTGTACGGTCCGGCCTGGCGCGAGCGGGGAAATGTCCCGCTCTGGGCGTCACCCAGCATCGTTAGTAACGGCTCACGTGTCAATAGACAGATGTGTGCCCGTATGGTCGCCTCTTTTGAGAATAGGGCGCCTTGTTTCCCGCGGGGGATTCCTGATCGGGGCGACCTGTTTGTCATATGTGCAGTTCACGCTGCGCCGGCATCGCGGCCGTCGTGGCCTGGGGGCGCGCGAGAAGGCCGCCTCATGCGCGAGCGCCGGACTGGAACAGTCCGGCGCTCGGTGGTTCGTATGAAGGTGGAGTGTGCGAAGGTGCCGTGCGAGGGCGCTGGGCTTGGGCTTGGTGGGCGGCCTCGGCTAGGCCTCGGGCAGCCGGCGCAGCACGTTGTGGTCGGTGTGGGCGACCGGCTCGGACACCCGCGCGTGGTCGATCGTGGTGGTGGAGTCGTAGGTGAAGCTGCCGTCCGGGGCGACGGCGATGGTCACCTCGTAGAGAGTGGTGTTCGCGGCGCGCGCGAGGTACGGGTTGGACAGGATGCCGTACACCGTCGAGCCGACCTCCGCGCGCAGCGTGTAGGTGGTCGCGTCCGGCGCGACGGTGCCGCCGGCGATCAACACCTGGCCGCGGGGAACCATGAAGCAGCGCATCACATGCCCGAGCTCGGCGTCCCACAGCCAGTAGCCGATCTCGGTGTGGAACGGGTTCTCCTCGCCGGTCCGCCAGGCGGCCATGTGGTAGTCCAGGCCGTAGAGATGCTGCGTGCCGTTGTCCACCGGGCCGAACGGCTTGAAGGTGACCCGCTCGCGGAACGGGGTCGTGATCATCGAGCCCTCGGTGTTCCCGAAGGCGACGTCCACCCCCTGGTCGCCCTCCCACTCACCGGCCAGCGCCGCCAACGGACCGAACTCCGGGCCAACCTTTTCCGCCACCGCTGAGTCCTCCTCGACCGGCCATGATCTCGAGCCGGCCTGATACCGGATCGTCCCGAGATTACCTATTGACGCCGAGTGCCCCGTTTGCTGAAGGTCCGTGCCGGCGAGCGCCCGCGGCCCGCCGGCGGGACGTCCGTCCTGCTCACGAAGCCGGCCCCGGCCGGGTGGGACGGGGTGGATGACGGTGCGTCATCGCCCCCTTCCGGCCGGTTGGCCTCGGGTGGGGAGCCGCCGGCCCCTGGGGCGCCGGGCCATCGCCCGGCCGCCGGGAGACGAACGGCAGGCGCCCGCCGTCCCCGGCGGGGAGGTCCGTCGGCACCAGACGCACCGGGCGGACCGGGAAGCACCTCGGCCAGCTTCCGGTGGCTTTCCCGATCACTCTGGTGGAATTCGAAGGCCTGGACGTCTGCGCCGTTCTCGCGCCGTATTTCGGCCAGAATGGCGGCGGTGCGCTCCCGGCCGGACGCGTAGGTGAACCAGACGATGTCGCCGTTGCGGGCGAAATGGCGCACGGTGGCCCGGCCGATCCCGCTCGACCCTCCGGGGGTCGAGCACGTTTCGCGGCAGGGCACGACTGGCGGAGCGAGCGCCGTCCTGCACGTGCCGCCCGGGTACCGCCGCGGATCGCCTCCGGTCGGGTCCGCGCCGGCGGCGGGCGGCTGTCCCCGCGGCCCGGAGGCCGCGGGGAGGGGGTCCGGCCAGGTGGGGGCACGCGGGCCGCGCTGGACTCGTCAGGCGGCGGCGACGGCCACCTCGGTCGACTTGACCAGGGCGGTCACGGCGGTGCCCGCGGCCAGGCCGAGTTCGGTCGCGGCGGCGAGGGTGATCGCCGCGGTGAGCTCGCCGCCCTGCTCGAGGGTGACATGTGCCACGGCCATGACGCCGCCGGTCTCGATGCTCGAGACGGTGCCGCGCAGCTGGTTGCGGATGCTCAGGCCGTCCACGTTGCCGGTGGCCAGCGAGATCTCGGTGGACTTGATCAGGACGTCGACCCCCGAGCCCTCCTTGAGGCCGAGGTCGTCGACGGCGTCGAGTGTCACCGCCGCGGTCAGGCTCTGCCCGCCGGGCAGCGTGATCAGTACCGTGCTCATCACCGCCCCCCGGGTGATCTCGCTTACGGTTCCGGTCAGCTGGTTGCGGATGCTCAGGCTCACTGGCCACCTCGTCGTGTCGAAAGCATGACTGGCCGGGCGCCGAGCGGCACCCGAGAGCCCTTCCTACCCATTCACTCGCCGGAACGCACTCGTCGTGACCGTGGGTCACCTGTCTGCGGCAGATTCACGAATGTGAGCGGTGAGGTACTGGTACGTGCTACCGGCGGTGTGGATACAGGTGGGGGTACCCGCAGCCGCCTTTGCTGATTGGCGCGCCTTACTCACCCCGTGAACACGGTTATCCAGCCCGGGTGACTCCGCGGTTGCGGAATGGGATCTTTCCCGTTCAAAGCGATACCGGCCGGCCGCGGGCCGGGATTCGGGTGCCGCGCCCGATGCCCCGTGCGACGCCGGCCGCCACCGGCCGTGGTCGGCGCCCGACTCCGCGAGTCATCGCGGCCCGCGGCCGATGTGGGTCACGGCGACATTCCGTGGGCGGCGGTGGGTGCCACCCCCGGCCGGCCTGGCCGGGCCGCGGGCCCGTCCACCGCGGTGATCCGGTTGCCGGGACCGTCGCTCCGCCGCCAGATCGTTTCCCGTGCGGGTACGTCGGGAATGTGCATATGCTGCCCCTACCCGGGGGCTGTGCGCCTTCGGGCGACCCGCTGATCGCCGGCGCCCGGCGCACGATCCGCACGATGTGGAGGGCCGGATCCCGTTGCTCGTCCCTCGTCCCGGCCGTGCGCTGGTCCGCGGCCCACGCGATCGGCGGAACCCGGCCACCTGCGTTCGCGGAGTCCCGGGGCGAGGTGACACCGGTGCGGTCCGTCGAAGACGTCCGATGCCGAGCTGAGCGCCGTGGCCTCCGCCGGCCGACATCCGGATGATTTTCAGTGACCTGTCCGTGGCCGGTCACCATGCTAGGAGTGTTCTGATGGCACAGATTCCCTTTGCTCCCGACGTGTTCACCTGGCCCGCGGAGAAACCACAGTTGATCGGCGCCCGCTGCCGCAGCTGCGCGGCGGTCACGTTCCCCGTGCAGGATTCCTGCCCGCGCTGCGGCAAGCTCGAGATGGAGCAGCGCCTGCTGCCGCGCGAGGGCACCCTGTGGACGTGGACCACCCAGGAGTTCCTGCCCAAGGAGCCCTACGCCAGCGGTGAGACGCCCGAGACCTTCAAGCCGTTCGCGGTGGGCCTCGTGCAGCTCGGGGACGACGTGCGCGTCGAGGGCCGCCTGACCGTCAGCAAGCCTGACGAGATCAGGTTCGGGATGGGGCTCGAGCTGGTGATCTACCCGTTCCGCACAGACGAGGACGGTACCCAGGTGATGTCGTACGCGTTCGCGCCGTCCGAGGGAGGAAACTGACATGGAGGACGTCGCGATCATCGGGGTGGGTATCCACCCCTTCGGGCGCTTCGGCAACAAGTCGGCGATCCAGATGGGCGCCGAGGCCGTCCGCTCCGCGCTCACCGACGCCGGCCTGGAGTGGAAGCAGGTCCAGTTCGCCTTCGGCGGGAGCTGTGAGGTGGACAACCCCGACGCGGTCGTGGGCCTGCTCGGCCTCACCGGCATCCCGTTCATGGACGTCTACAACGGCTGCGCGACGGCCGCGACCGCGCTGGAGCTGACCGCCGACGCGATCCGGTACGGCAAGTACGACATCGGCCTCGCGGTCGGCATGGACAAGCACGCCTTCGGCGCCTTCACGGCCGATCCCGTCCACTACAGCGCCCCGCCGTGGTACGGCGACATCGGTCACTTCCTGACGACGAAGTTCTTCGGGATGAAGATCAACCGCTACATGCACGACCACGGGATCTCGCACCGCACGCTGGCCCGGGTGGCGGCGAAGAACTACCGCAACGGCGTGCTGAACCCCAACGCCTTCCGTCGCAAAGCGCTGACGGAGGACGAGATCCTCACCTCCCAGATGCTCAACTACCCGCTGACGAAGTACATGTTCTGCAGCCCGGACGAGGGCGCCGCGGCGATCATCCTGTGCCGCGCCGACATCGCCCGCCAGTACACGTCCAACCCCATCTACCTGCGGGCGAGCACGCTGCGGACCCGTACCTACGGCGCGCACGAGGTGCACAGCTCCTGGGCCGCGGTGGAGCACGCCGAGGCCCCCACCGTGTTCGCGTCGAAGGCGGCCTACGAGACCGCGGGCATCGGCCCGGAGGACGTCGACGTCATCCAGGTCCAGGACACCGACTCCGGCGCCGAGATCATGCACATGGCGGAGAACGGCTTCTGCGCGGACGGCGACCAGGAGAAGCTGCTCGCGGAGGGCGCCACCGAGATCGGCGGCCGGCTGCCGGTCAACACCGACGGCGGGCTGATCGCCAACGGCGAGCCCGTCGGCGCCTCGGGTCTGCGCCAGATCCACGAGCTGGTCCTGCAGCTGCGCGGGCAGGCCGGCGACCGGCAGGTCCCCGGCAACCCGCGGGTCGGCTACGCCCAGCTCTACGGCGCGCCCGGCACGGCCGGCGTGTCGATCGTGACCACCTGACCGCTCCCGCGGACGCCCGGTCGGCCCCGCGCCTCCCAGACGGGGGCGCGGGGCCGATCTCGTCCTGTGCCCCCTGGCCGGGGAATGCGTGGGGCCCGCCGCCGGGCGGTCGCCCACTTCCGGGGTGCCCGGTCAGGTCGGGCGCCGCAGGCGCAGGGCGTTCTCGACCCGGAAGCCCACCTGGCCGTTCGGGCGCGACATGGGCGCCTCGTACATCTCCCGCAGCTCCACCGCCCAGCCCTCGGTGGCCGCGCCCAGCTCGGCGCGGACGTCGTCGGGACCGGCGAGCCTGGTGTGGGGCTTCTTCCTCGGCTCCCAGGACGGGGCACCGGCGTGCCCGACCACCAGCAGCGTCCCGCCCGGGGCCACCCGGGCGGCGCTGGCGCGGAGCACCTCCGCTCGCGGCATGCCGACCGGGGAGTGCAGGAAAAGGGCGAGGACGAGGTCGAAGGAGCCCTCGGGGACGCCGTCGGCCAGGTCCTCGCATCGCCAGGTGACCCCCGCGTCGACGCCGGCGGCCGCCGCGGCGCCGGCGGCCCGGGCCAGCGCCGTGGGTGAGACGTCGACCGCGGTGACCCGCCAGCCCCGGGCGGCCAGCCAGACGGCGTCACCGCCCTCGCCGCACCCGAGGTCCAGCGCCGTCCCGGGCGCCAGCCCGCCGACCTCCCGGACGAGCAGCTCGTTGGGGGCTCCCGTCCACATCCGGTCGGTGCGCCGGTAACGGTCCTCCCAGAACCGGCCGCACTCGCCCGGAGAAGGTGTCGTGCCTGCTGTGTCGGCTGTGCCGTCAGCCGTCGTTCCTGCCACGCCCCATGGTCACGGGTGCTGCGCGCGGGGCGGACCTGTCGCGAGTCCCACGCCGCCGTTCCCTTCGTCCTCCCGAGACCAGGTCACGATGGTCAACAATCAAGATAGTCAACAATGTTGACGGTGCTGGGTCGGCGTTCACGATCATGATCTGGTGATTTCGAACCGGGGCGGGCTCGGCGTCCGCTCAGGAGACGCACGAGGTTCTGAGTCGCGCCTCAGGTGTCGCGGATCCCGCCCAGGCTCGGGCCGCCGTCGACGGCGAGGGTCTGCCCGGTGATGTAGGACGCCGCGTCGCTGGCGAAGAAGAGGATCGCGTTCGCGACCTCCGCGGGCGTCCCTGGCCGGCCCAGCGGGGTGGCCGTGCTGAACTCGGACGTGTCGATGCCGGCGACGCGCCACGCCTCGACCGCGCGCTCGGAGGCGACCGGCCCGACGGCGAGGCAGTTGGCGCGCACCCCGTAGCGCCCCCACTCGGCCGCGGTGACCGTCGTGAACATCTGCAGCGCGGCCTTCGACGAGGCGTAGTGCGCGCCGCCCCGGACCCCGTGCAGGCCGGCGTCCGAGGAGATGTTGACGATCGCGCCCGAGCGCTGCGCCACCAGGTGGCGGCCGGCCTCCCGGGTGCAGAAGTAGGCCGCCCGCACGTTGAGATCGAAGCTGGCGTCCCAGGCCCTGGTCGGCAGCGAGGAGAGCGGGCCCATGCGGGTGCCGCCGGCGTTGTTGACCAGCACGTCGATCCGGCCGAGCTCCTCGACGGCGCGCCGCACCAGCCGGATCACCTGCTGCTCGTCCTTGACGTCCGTCGGCACGGGCAGGCAGCGGCGGCCGGTGGCGGCCCGGATGTCCGCCGCGGTCCGCTCCAGGCCGTCGACGGTGCGCGCGGCGATGGCCACGTCGGCACCGTGGGCGGCGAGCAGCCGCGCCGCCGCCGCCCCGATGCCCGTCCCGCCGCCGGTGACAACGGCCACCCGGCCGGTCAGGTCCAGCAGGTCGGTCGTCGGTGTGGTCACGCGTCGCCGCCGGGGGTGCGCATCCGTCTCGTCTCCTTCACTGGTGGGCGGACGAGGCCGGATCGCCCGCGCCGCCCGTGCTCCCGGGCTGTGCCGGGGGCCGCCGCGGCTCGTCGTGGGGGATCCCCGTGGGGTCGCGCAACTGGAGCGCGTTCACGAACAGCCTGGTGATCTGCGCTATGCCGACGTCGAAGTCGCACACGGGCTGGCCCTGCACGAGCCACTGCTCGGCGAAGCGCCACATCATCGCGCCGAGAGCGGCCGAGGTGACGGCCGGGTCGAGGTCGGGGTCGGCGAGCCGGTGGCGCTGGAGCTGCTCGATGGAACGGGCGACGTCGTCCGAGTGGCGGCCGAAAAGCTGGGTCCAGACGGTGTAGACCTGCTCGTCGTGCCGGGAGACCTGCTCGATCACGCTCATGATCCGCGCCTCGGCGCGGTACGCCTCGAAGTGGACCCGGATCGCCTCGGTCAGCCGCTCGTGCGGCGACATGCTCGAGTTGCGGGCGAGGATGATCGCCATCCCGGCGCTGAGGGCGGCGTCGATGACCGCCGCCACCTCCCGGAAGATCTGGTCCTTCGAGTCGAAGTAGTGGTAGAAGGACCCGTGCGACACGCTGGCGCGCTCGGCGATGTCCGCCACCCGCGTGTCGTGGTAGCCCCTCTCCTCGAAGACCGCCTTGGCGGCCTCGACGAGGCGCGCCCTGGTCTCGGCTCCGCGGCGCGAGCGGGGGCCACCGCCACCGTCGGGACGGCTGTCGGCGGCGGCACCGGCACCGGCCGCAGCGCCAGGACCGGCACCGGCACCGGCTCCGGCGCGGGCCGCGCCGGCTCCAGGACCGGCGCCGGTCCTGGTCACGCGCGCGTCCCGGGTGGGCGGCGCGAGGTCATCGCCAGAACCCGGCGGTCGTCTCGTAGGCGCGGCGGGCGAACTCGGCGACGGGCAGCCCACGCAGCTCGGCGTTGAGCACCTCGACGCTGACCAGGCCCGACCAGCCCCGGTCGAGCAGGGTGGCGGCGAACCGCTCGAGGTCGAAGATCCCCTCGCCGGGCATGGCGCGGCGGTGCATCGTCTCCTTGATCCCGTTCGGGGAGATCGGCGGGAGCGCGTCGTCGAACTGGACGTAGGCGATGCGGTCCAGGGGCACCTGTTCGAGCTGCTCCCAGGTGCTCTCCCCGTTGAAGAAGTGCCACGTGTCGATCAGCACGCCCGCGCGGTCGGGGCCGGCGGCCTCCACGATGTCCACGGCGGTGGCGATCGACTTCGTGCCGCCCAGCGGGCTGAACTCCACCGCCATCCCGGCGCCGGCGGCGGCGAACAGCGCGGCGCACCGGGCGATCAACGGGGCGCTCCGCTCGTCGAGCCCCACCCGGAAGCCGGTCAGGACCCACCGGGCGTTCACCGCGGCCGCGGCCTTCGCGACCCGGCGAGCCTGGTCGATCGTGGCCTGCTCGTCGTCGGTCACGATCAGGGCCAGGATCTCGTGGCAGCGCAGGCCCGCCGCGGCGAGGACGGCCGCTCCGGCGGCGTCGGCGTTGGCCTCGGCGAGCCCGACCGACCCGAACCCGGCGCCCGCGGCCGCCGCCACGAGGCCGGCCGTGTCGACGTCCCAGCGCGAGTCGGGCGTCAGCGCCAGCTGGACTTTCGGTTCCGATGTCATCGCCCGTCCCGCCCTGGTGCGCCGACGGCGCGACCGGGGGGCGGCGCCGCAGTGTGTCCGCCGGATGACGGCTCTTCCGAGCCGACGTTCAAAGTTGACGTCAGTGTAAACATATGACGCGGGCAACCCGCAAGACCCCCTGCCTCCCGCGCCCGCCCGGCCCGTCCGCCGGAGCCCCTCGTCGGAGGTGGGACGAGTGCCGTCCGGCCTGGCCTGACATCGGAGAGGAAACGCTCACTTTGAATGATGGGTGGAAGTTCGCGTGCCGAGCCGCGGGCCCTGCCGGGGCCGTGCGCGACGCCGGGCGGTGCGCTACGGGCGACGTCGACCACTATCGGCGGCTAACGGTCGACCGTCGCGCGCGAAATTGCTATAAGGGTTAGTCCGGGGCGCGGCGACCGCGTATACGCGCGTTGACAGTCGCGCTGGCTGGTCCGTACAGTACAGTTCGTCGCGGGACGGATAATCCGGAAAATCGTCGGTGGAATAGTGCGGGCGAAAATCGGGCAGACAGATCAGGCGGAGATGTGACGCGAATTCAGCAGCGCGGGCTTTATTTCGAGGAGCTGCAGACCGGCGCGATCTACGTGCACAGCCCGGGCCGCACCCTCGGCGAGGCCGACAACACTTTCTTCTCCACTCTCACGATGAACCCGCAGAGCCTGCATCTCGACGCCGCCGCGAGCGCGTCCACGGAGTTCGGTGAGCGGCTCGTGAACAGCATGATGACCCTGTCGGTCATGGTCGGGCTGAGCGTCCCGCAGCTGACGCAGGGCACGACGGTGGCGAACCTCGGCTTCGGCGCCATCAGCTTCCCCGCGCCCGTCCTCGCCGGCGACACCATTTACGCCGAGACCGAGGTCCTGTCGAAGCGGGATTCCCGCTCGCGGCCGGCGAACGGCATCGTCGTCTTCGTGCACCGGGCCCGCAACCAGCGCGGCGTGCTCGTCGCGCAGGCCGAGCGGACCGCGCTGATGCTGCGGCTGCCGGCCGGTGAGGGCGCCGGCGGGGAGCCTGCCGGCCCGGACGCCGGCTGACGTATCCGGTGGTCGATGTTCTGCCGGGAGTTTCGAGGTGGGAGACAGCGTGACCGACTGGGCACTGGGATCGTCGCTTCTGTTCTGCCCGGCGGACCGGCCGGACCGGTACGAGAAGGCCCTGGCGGCCGCGGACACCGTGATCCTCGACCTCGAGGACGCGGTCGCCCCCGCGCGGCGCCCTGAGGCCCGTGTGGCGCTCGTCGAGCACCCCGTGGATCCGGCCCGCGTGATCGTCCGGGTGAACCCGCGGTCGACCGCCGACTACGACGAGGACATCCGCTGCCTCGCCCGCACCGGGTACCGCACGATCATGCTGGCGAAGACCGAGGACGTCCGCGAGGTCGAGGAAGCGGACCCCTACCAGGTGGTCGCGCTGTGCGAGACGGCGCGCGGGGTCCTCGCCAGCGCCGAGGTGGTGCGCGCGCGGAACCTGGCGGGCGTGATGTGGGGCGCGGAGGATCTGATGGCGTCGCTCGGTGGCAGCTCGAGCCGGCTGCCCGACGGGCGGTACCGCGACGTCGCGCGGCACGCCAAGTCCACCGTCCTGCTGCACGCCGCCGCCTCCGGCGTGCCGGCGATCGACACGGTCTTCCTGGACGTCGCCGACGTCGCCGGCCTTGCCGCGGAGGCCGACGAGGCCGTCGCGTCCGGCTTCGTGGCCAAGGCGTGCATCCATCCCTCACAGGCGGCCGTCGTCCGCCGGGCGTTCCAGCCGTCCGACGAGGACGTCGCCTGGGCCCGGCGGGTGGTGAAGGGCAGCGAGGGCAGTGCCGTCTTCCTGCTCGACGGCCAGATGATCGACGCGCCGCTCGTCGCGCAGGCCCGCCAGATCCTGCGCCGGGCGGACGCCTAGCCGTGCCGGCCGGGCGCCGGGGGGAGCGGGCCTGGTGTGTGCCCCGTCCCCCCGGAACCCGGGGCTGTCAGCGGTTCGCGGGGAAGACCAGGTCGACGGCGGTGGGGGTCGACTCTGGCCACCGTGAGGTGACGACCTTCGGCCGGGTGTAGAAGCGGATCCCCTCCGGGCCGTAGATCGGGGCGTCGCCGAAGATGGACGCCTTCCAGCCGCCGAACGAGTGCCAGGCGACCGGCACCGGGATCGGCACGTTGATCCCGATCATGCCGACGTCGACCTGGCGGGTGAAGCGGCGGGCAGCGCCGCCGTCCTGGGTGAACAGCGCCACGCCGTTGCCGTACTGGTTGCTGTTGATCAGCTCGATGGCCTCGTCGTAGCTGTCCACCCGCACCACGCTCAGGACCGGGCCGAAGATCTCGTCGTCGTAGACGCGCATCCCCGGCCTGACGCCGTCCAGCAGCGAGCAGCCGACGAAGTACCCCTCCTCACGGCCGGCGGAGCCGTCGACGACGACGCGGGCACCCTCGTCGGTCGAGCCCTGGACGTAGGACCGGACCCGGTCGCGGTGCTCGGCGGTGATCAGGGGGCCCATCTGGGACGACTCGTCCGAGGCCGGGCCGACCACCACGTCGGGGATGCGTGCGGCGATCGCGTCGACCAGCGGGTCGGCGATCGCGCCGACCGCGACCACGACCGAGATCGCCATGCAGCGCTCGCCGGCGGACCCGTAGCCGGCCGAGATGGCGGCGTTCGCGGCCGACTCGATGTCGGCGTCCGGCAGCACAACCATGTGGTTCTTCGCGCCGCCGAGTGCCTGCACCCGCTTGCCGGCGGCGGTGCCCGTCTCGTAGATGGAGCGGGCCACCGGGGTGCTGCCGACGAACGACACGGCGTCCACCCCGGGGTGGGTGAGCAGGGCGCGCACCGCCTCGGCGTCGCCCTGCAGGACGTTGAACACGCCGTCCGGGAAACCGGCCCGGGTGACGAGGTCGGCCAGGATCAGCGAGGCCGACGGGTCCTTCTCCGAGGGCTTGAGGATGAAGGTGTTGCCGGTCGCCACCGCGTTGGCCAGCATCCACAGCGGCACCATGACGGGGAAGTTGAACGGGGTGATGCCCGCGACCACGCCGACCGGGTGCAGCTCGGTGTGGACGTCGACGCCCCGGGAGACCTCCGAGCTGTGCGAGCCCTTCAGCAGGTGGGGGATGCCGCAGGCGAACTCGACGCACTCGATGCCGCGGGCGACCTCGCCGAGCGCGTCGGAGTGCACCTTGCCGTGCTCGGCGGCGACGGCCGCGGCGAGCTCGTCACGGCTGGCGTCGAGCAGCTCGCGTAGCCGGAACAGCAGCGTCGAGCGGTTGCTGAGCGAGGACGCGCCCCAGCTCACGGCGGCGTCCCGGGCGACGCGCACCACGTCGTCGACCTCCGCGGGGGAGGCGAGGGTGACCTCCCCGGTCTGCACTCCGCGGCCCGGGTCGAAGACGCGGCCGACGCGGCCGGAGGCCGAGGGGGCGGACTTGCCGTTGATCCAGTGCCCGATCGTCTTCACGCGTTCCTACTCCTGACTCGCATCCTGTACGGATGCCCGATTGTGTCTGGACATGAAGCGCCGGGGCGACCGGGGCAGGACCCCCGGCTGCCCCGGCTGACTGGTTCAGAGGCGGTACAGCCTGCGGGCGTTCTCTCCCAGGATCTTCGCCCGGGCCTGCGGAGACAACGTGGCCAGCTTCGGCCCGACGGTCCCCAGCGGGTCGGGATAGAGGCAGGTCGGGTGGGGGAAGTCCGTCTCGAAGAGGATGTTGTCCTCGCCGACCGCGTCGATCAGTGCCGGGAGCTTGTTCCGGTTCTTCTCGAACCAGAACGTGGCGTAGATGTTGCTCCGGAAGTACTCGGACGGCGGCTTGCGCATCCGGCCGAGCTCCTCGGGAGCGTTCTCGGACATCTCGTAGTCCAACGCCTCGAGGATGAACGGGATCCAGCCGACACCGCTCTCCACCGACACCGTCTTCAGGTCGGGGTGCCGGTCGAAGATCCCGGAGAGGATCAGATTCGTCACCACCCGTGCGTTCCCGATGAACAGCAGTGTGCCGCCGATGGCGAGCTTGGTGTTGTTGTCGTGTGACGGCCACGGGTACTTACCGTAGAACGTCATCGTGGTCACGCTGGCCCCGATGTGGAAGTGGACCGGCAGTTGCAGTTCGGTGCACACCTCCCAGAACGGGTCCCAGGCCGGGTTGGCGAGGTCGGGGGCGCCCAGGTCCTGCGGGTCCGAGGTCATGTTGACCCCGCGTGCGCCGAGGGCGTGGACCCGGCGGGCCTCGGCGACGCACAGGTCGACGTCCCAGGCCGGCATGAGCGGCAGGGGTAACAACCGGTTCCCCGAGTCGCTCTGGATCTCGGCCATGGCGTCGTTGTAGATCTCGACCGAGAGCCGGGTCAGCGCGGGGTCACTGGCCGCGCCCAGGTCCTGGCCGCCGAGGCCGATCGTGCTCGGAAAGATGATCTGCGCGTCGATGCCGCACTCGTCGAGCACGCCCAGGCGGACGGCCGGGTCGTAGGCGCCGACGTGGACCTGGTCGATCGTCCAGTGGTGCAGCGCGGTGTCCGCGCTCTCCTTGTGGCCGTCGCGGCCGATGACACCGGCTGCGCTGAAACGCCCGACAGGCTTACCGTCGAAGACCCACATCGGGGTGCCGTCGACATCCTCTACGCGAGGCACCCGGTCACGGTATGCAGCCGGTGCACGCTTGGTGAACAGATCCGGGGGCTCTGACCAGTGCGAATCCGCATCGACGATGAACAGGTCGCTCTCTTTCAAAGATATCGACATGGATGTCGATGTTAATATGTGACTCATGACACGAGCAACAGTTAACGGGTTGTCGGTCGCCTACGAGCTGATCGGCGAGACAGGCCAGCCCTGGGCGATCACGCCGGGTGGGCGTTACAGCAAGGACACGCCGGGTGTGCGCGAGCTGGCCCAGGAGATCGCGCTGACCGGTCGGCGGGTCCTGATCTGGGACCGGCCGAACACCGGCGAGTCCGACGTCAGCTTCGACGGGGCGTCCGAGTCGGAGATGCAGGCGGACACGCTCGCCGCGCTGATCAGGCATCTTGACCTCGGGCCCACGGTCATCGCGGGCGGCTCGGGTGGCTCCAGGGTGTCGCTGCTCACGGCCGCACGTCATCGGGACGTCACCTCCGGCCTGGCCATCTGGTGGCTCAGCGGTGGCATCTACGGTCTGATGAGCATTGGTGTGCACTACGGCAGCGGCTCGTTCACCGCCGCCTGGAACGACGGAATGGAAGCGGTCGCGGCGCTCCCGGAATGGAGCGAGCCCATCAGCCGTAACCCGGGGAACCGCCAGCGTATTCTCGACCAGGACCGCAAGGAGTTCCTGGCCACCATGGAACGCTGGATGTCGGTCTACTGCCCGCGGGAAGGCGAGCTCGTGCCTGGCCTTCCCGATGACGACGCGCGCAAGCTCGATATCCCGGCGCTTGTCCTGCGCAGCGGCGTCAGCGATATTCACCACCGGCGGGAGACCTCCGAGCAGATTGCGCAGCTGCTGCCCAGGGCGGAGCTCAAGGAGCCGCCGTGGAGCGACACTGAATGGAACGACCGGCACACCCCGGAGGCGGCGAAGGAAGGTCTTTTCTTCAACTGGCCGAAACTCGCCCCCGTACTGCTGGAGTGGGCTGACGAGAATCTGACCTGATCGAGGTTCGCGGTACGCGGCGGCGCTCCGCCGGGAGCGCCGCCGGCTCCCCGCCGCGGGCCGTGGGCTCCGGGCGGTTTGACGCGCGTCACGGGTGTGGTGAAGGTTGACATGTCGCCATGCCCGTCGCGGGTCGGACCAGAGGAGTAGCTGCCGAATGAGTGATCTGGAACCGGGATCCGCCGCGCCCGCCATCGAGCTCCGCGAGGCCATGCGTACCGCGCGCTCGCTGCGCCGTTTCCGGCCCGACCCGGTCTCCGACGAGGTGCTCGCCCGCTGCCTGGAGGCGGCGACCTGGGCGCCGTCGGGGTCCAACGCCCAGTCCTGGCGGTTCGTCGTGCTGCGCTCCCCGGAGGTCCGCGCCGTGCTCGGCCCGGCGTTCCGCGAGGGGTGGGACTGGGTCCGCACCATCTACGGCCAGGCCGACGAGCGGCCGGCGCCCGACGACGACTCGCGCGAGGCCCGGCTGACCCGCACGATGCTGCACCTCGTCGACAACTTCGAGAGCGTGCCCGTCTACGTGCTGTTCTGCTACCGGCTGACGGGCTTCGTGCCCGAGTTCGTCGAGGGCGGCTCGATCTACCCGGCGATGCAGAACTTCCTGCTCGCCGCGCGTGCCGAGGGCCTGGGCACCGTCCCGAGCACGTGGTTCACCTTCGCTGAGGAGAAACTGCGTGCCGTCGTCGGTATCCCGGACGAATGGCGGATCGCCTCGCTGGTGTCCGTCGGCTGGCCGGTGGGCAAGCACGGACCGGTCCGCCGCCGTCCGCTGCACAAGGTCGCCGCCCTCGACACCTGGGACAATCCCCTGCTCAACGGGTGACGCCCGAGGTGTGTCCTCGCTGACGGCTCATCTCGCCCGACGTACGTGCCACCGCCTGGGGCCTCCGGCAAGCGAGGCCCCAGGCGCAGACCAAGGTCTGATGCGGCGTTGCCGGAGCCGATCCCGGAAATCTGGGATCGGCTCCAGGTCAGGCGGTGGTGCCCCCAGAGGTCTTCTTCGTCTCCCCGGCTGCGCTGCCGTCCGCGTCGTCGCTCACGGTCGTCTCGACGGTGGGCGGGTCACCAGCGTCCGTGGCCTGCTCCGTGGTCGCTGTAGCTGTGGGAGGCTCGGTGCTCGCGGGCGCCGCGGTGCCACTCGGCGTCGTCGCGGTCTCGGCCGTGGCCGGGTCGTCGGTGGCCGGGGTTGGCACGGCGGCGGTCCCGGCCGCCACTGACTCGTCGGTGGTCGGCGTCGTCGAGGCCTCGGTCGCGGTCGAGGTCTGCTCACCGACGGCCGATTCGACCGTCGGCGGGTCGTCCGCCGCCTGGTCGTCCGCCGCCTGGTCGTCCGCGGCCTGGTCGTCCGCGGCCGCCGCCTCGTCGCCCGTGGTGGCGGGTGCCGCGGCGGCCTTGGCGAGCGTGGGCTCGGCGGTCACCGACGTGGCGAGCGCGGGCTCGGCGGTCACCGACGTGGCGAGCGTGGGCTCGGCGGTCACCGACGTGGCGAGCGTGGGCTCGGCCACCACGGGCTTGGCGACCTTGGGCTTGGCGACCTTGGGCTCGGCGACCTTGGACTCGGCAGCCGTGGGCTCCGCCGCCGTCGCAGTCGCCGGTTCGCCGGGCGTGAGCTTGGCGGCCGCGACCGCGGGCTCGCTGGCCGCGGGCTTGCCTGCGACCGGCTCGGCCGCCACAGGCTCGGCCGTCACCGACTCGGTGGCTGCGGGCTCGGCCGTCACCGACTTGGCGGCTGCGGGCTCGGTGACCGAGGGCTCTTCGGTGACCGGGGGCTTGGTGGCCTCGGGTGTGGTGACTGTGAGCTCGCTCGCCGGGGGCTCGGTGGCGTCGGGCGTGGTCTCGGTCAGGGTGGCGGTGACCGGCGTGGCCACTTCCGTGGCCGCTGCCGCGGCCGCCGATTCGGCCAGCGGTGAGGTCAGCGGGAAGTGGCAGGCCACGTACTGGCCCGGGCGGACCTCGCGGATCTCCGGCTCCTCGGAGGCGCAGCGCTCCTCGGCCAACGGGCACCGGGTGCGGAAACGGCATCCCGTCGGCGGGGACAGCGGGGAGGGCAGATCGCCCTCCAACGCGGGGCCGGTGAAGCCGCGCTCCGGGTCGGTCAGCGGGACGGAGTCCAGCAGCGCCCGGGTGTAGGGGTGGGCGGGCTGGTCGTACACCAGGTCGGAGTCGCCGAACTCGCACACCTTGCCGAGGTACATGACCAGGACGTCGTCGCTGACCGCCCGTACGACCCCGAGGTCGTGCGCGATGAACACGACGGTCAGGTCGAACTCGGCCTTCAGCTCCTCGATCAGGTTGAGGATCTGCGCCTGCACGGAGACGTCCAGGGCGGAGACCGGCTCGTCGCAGATCAGCAGCCGCGGGTGCAGCGCGAGCGCGCGGCCGATCGCCACCCGCTGCGCCTGGCCGCCGGAGAGCTGGCGGGGCAGCATGTCGGCGAAGCGGTCGCCGTCCAGCCCGACCTGTCCGAGGACGGACGCCGACACGGTGGCCCGTTCGGACGCCGGGGCACGGGCGACCGCCAGGCCCTCGACGACGATGTCCTTGACGCTGCGGCGGGGGTTCAGCGACGCCACCGGGTCCTGGAAGATCATCTGGATGGAGCGGCGGAGCTCGCGCATCCGGCGTTCGCCGACTCCCTCGATGCGCTCGCCGGCGAACGTGATCTGGCCGGAGGTCAGCCTGTCCAGCCGGAGCACGGCGCGCCCGGTCGTGGACTTCCCACAGCCGGACTCACCGACGATCCCGAGCGTCTCGCCGGGCAGGACGTCGAAGCTGACCTTGGAGACGGCCTGGACCACCCCGCCCTTGGTCGGGTACTCGACCACCAGGTCGCGCACGCTGAGCAGCGCATCCTCGCCGCGCAGATGGGCGGTTCCGCTACCGGCCAACGAGCTCACCTCCGGGGACGACCGCGGCGCCGTCCTGCACCGGGCTGATGCAGGCGACATCGTGATCCGCACCGACGGAGACCATCTGCGGCCCGGGGTCGGCACACTTGGGGTCGACGTGCCCGCAGCGCGCGGCGAACCGGCATCCCGGGGGCGGGTCGATGGGGTTGGGCAGCGAGCCCTGGATGAGCCGCATCGGTGCGTGCCGCTCGTGGTCGATGGTCGGGGTCGCCTCGAGCAGCGCGTGGGTGTAGCGGTGCCGGGGGGCCTCGAAGACCTGCCGGGTGGCCCCGGCCTCGGCCAGGCGCCCCGCGTACATCACCGCGACCCGGTCGGTGCGGCCGGCGACGACCGCCAGGTCGTGGCTGATCAGAATCATGGACATTCCGTGATTGCGCTGGACCCGGCGTAACAGGTCGAGGATCTGGCGCTGGACGGTCACGTCCAGCGCCGTGGTCGGCTCGTCGGCGATGAGCAGTGTCGGCTCGCAGGCGAGCGCGGTCGCGATCATGACCCGCTGCCGCATGCCGCCGGAGAGCTCGTGCGGGTAGTTGCGCAGGCGCCGCTCGGGGTCGGGCACCCCGACCTCCCGGAGGAGGTCGAGGGCCCGACCGCGTGCTTCGGAGCGGCCGACGCCGAGGTGCTTGCGCATCCCCTCGGTGAGCTGCCGTTCCACCCGGACCACCGGGTTGAGCGATCGCCCCGGGTCCTGGAACACCATGGCGATCTGCTTGCCCCAGATCTCGGCGCGTTGCTTGCGGGGGAGGGTGAGCAGGTCCCGGCCCTGGAACACCACCTGGCCGGAGCACCCGGACCGCGCCGGCATCAGGCCCATGATCGCGCGGGCCATCACCGACTTGCCGGACCCCGACTCCCCGACCACGCCCATGGCCTGGGCGGAGTCGAGGTCGAGGGAGACGTCGTCGACGGCGCGCACGACTCCACGCGGGGTGCCGATGTAGGCGCGCAGGTTGCGCACCTGCAGGACAGGATCAGTACTCATGGGCGTAGGGACCTCTCATCCATCCTCCGGACCTACGGCTACTTCTTGATCCAGAGTTCCTCGACCAGCAGCGAGCCGCTGCCGTACTGGACGATCCCGCCGACCTTGGCGGTGCCGATCGCCGCGTTCGTCGACCGCTGGTAGAACACGACCGGGCTCAGCGCGACCAGCCGCTTCTGCACCGTCGCGTAGGCGTCCTTGCGGTCCGCCTCCGTCGTCGCGGTCCGACCCGTGAGCAGCGCGTCCGAGAGCTCCTTGTCCTTGACGCCGGACAGGTTCGCCACGGAGTCCTGGCTGAACGCCTGCCACAGCCGCGGCTCCGGGTCCTGGAAGGACGCCGACGAGACGAGCAGGTCGAAGTCGAAGGTCGTGCGCAGCGCCGCGACCTGGCCGAGGTCGACGATCTTGACGGAGACCGTGATGTTCTTGAAGGCGCTCAGCTGGGCCTGGATGTTCTCCGCGATCGCCCGGTTCTCCGAGGACGGGAAGCTGGAGAAGGTGAACTTCACCGGCTTGCCGTCGGCGGCGAGCTCGTCGAGGAGCTTCTGGGCGAGAGCCTTGTCCGTCTTGTGTAGAGGCGTGTCCGAGAAGAGGGGCGAGGTCTTGTCGAACAGCGTGTCAGGCATGGGGGCGGTGCCGTTGTAGGCGGCGAGGTTGAGCGCGTCGAGGTCGATCGCCGCCGACACCGCCTGGCGGGCGCGGATGTCGTCGAACGGCGCCCGGCGCGAGTTGAACGCCATGAAGTTGCCGCCGTTGAGGGTGGTCACCACGGCGTTGAGATCGGACGTCTCAGCCTTGTCGATGTTGACCGTGTTCGTGTCGATCGCGACGTCGGCGCCACCACTGATCACCGTGTTGAGGCGCTGGGTGGCGTCGGTCGCCGAGCGCATGGTGAGGCGGTCCAGGTAGGGCTTGGGCGCGTCCCAGTACTTGGGGTTCTTGACGAACTTGATGTCCGCCTGGCGGGTCCAGCTCGCCAGGGTGAACGGCCCGGCGCCGATCGGGTTCTTGTCGAAGGAGTCCCGTCCGGCCTTCAGAGCGTCGGGCGAGGCGATCCAGTTCAGCGACGAGTTCAGGACGGCCTGGGCGTACGCCGGCACGGGGTTGACCATCGTGGCCTTCAGCGTGACGTCGTCGACCACCTCGGTCGACTCGATCATCCGCGCGTCCACGACGTAGGAGGAGCCCACGGTCGGGTCCTTGATGCGGTCCCAGTTGAACTTGACGGCCTCCGCGTTGAGCGGGGTGCCGTCCGAGAACACCAGGCCGGGCTTCAGCTTCAGGGTGAAGGTCTTGCCGTTGTCGGTCGTGGCGAACGACTCGGCCATCGTGTACTTGACCTTGCCGGCCTCGTCGGTGATCATCAGCGTGCCGTACAGCGCGTTGCCGACCGGGGCGGTGATCGCGGCCTGGTTGCTGAGGGTCGCCGGGTCCAGGCTGCGCGGGTCGCTCAGCAGCAGGATCCGGCCCTCGCCGCCGGCGACCGGCTGGCCCGCGGCGCCGCTCGTCGACGAAGCGGTGTCGTCACCGCCTCCACCACCACAGGCCCCCAGGGCGAGTGCCGCGCCGCACACGACAGCGGTGGCGACTAACCGGGACTTACGGAACATCGTTGACCTTTCGTCAGCTCTAGAAACGGAGAGTGTGGAACGGGAAGCCGTGCAAACGGCGGGTGGGGGCAGCGCCGTTTGTTCACGGCCCAGGCGGTGCGCGCTGGGAAGAGCCAGTCGCGCACGCCAAGTGGGGTGCGTTCGGTCGCGTGTCCTGCTCGGGCGGGTCGTCAGTCGCGCATCGTCCGGTCGAAGCGGCTGCGCAGGTGGTCGCCTGCCTGGTTGAGCGCGAAGACGGTGAAGAAGATGACGACCGCCGGCACCAGCACCATGTGCGGGGAGTCGGCGATGGCCTCCTTGCCGTCGGAGATCATGCCGCCCCAGCTGGGCTGGGGCGGCGGGATGCCCATTCCCAGGAAGCTCAGCGACCCTTCGGCCACGATCAGCGCGGCCATCACGACCGGCAGGAACGCGCCCAGCGGTGGCAGCAGGTTCGGGAGGATCTCCTTCACCAGGATCCGCGTGTGCCCCGCGCCCATGTTGCGGGCGGCGGTGACGAACTCGCGGGACGACCAGGCGAGGGTGTTCGCCAGCGCGAGCCGGACGAACGTCGGGATGATCAGGAGTGTCAGGCCCACCAGCAGCGTCCGCACGCTCGGCGTGAGGATGGACGACAGCGCCAGGAGCAGGATCAGCGGCGGGAACGCCAGCATCGCGTCGGTGATCAGCCGGATGATCCAGTCGACGGCCTTGCCGAGATAGCCGGCGAGCATGCCCAGCAGGGTTCCGATGACGGCCCCGATGAGGCCCGCCACGGTTCCGACCAGGAGCGAGACCCGCGCACCGTACACGCATCGCGACAGGATCGACCGGCCCTGCTGGTCGGTGCCCAGCCACAGGTCGAACGAGCTGAAATCCGGTCCCTGGCGCGGCTTCCCGATGGGAATGGAGTACGACGCCAGCGGCAGCACGTCCGCCAGCGCGGCGAGCGCGATCACCGCGATCAGCCAGACGTACGCCAGGTACACCAGGATCGAGCGGGACTTTCGCACCGCCGGGACGATCGGCGTGTCCAGCGCCGGGGCCGGCGGTAAGTGGACCTCGCGGTCCACCACGTCGGGGGTGGTCATGCGTTGGCAGCCTTCCTGACGCGCGGGTCGAGCCAGCCGTAACTGAGATCCACGAGCATGTTGATGACCACGTAGACCACGGCGATGAACACGACGATGCCCTGAACGGTGATGATGTCGCGGGCAGTGATCGAGTAGACGACGAGCTGGCCCAGGCCCGGCAGCGAGAACAGGGACTCCACGATCACCGTGCCGCCGATCAGCCGGCCCAGGTTGATGCCCACGAGGGTGACCAGGGAGAACGAGGACGGCCGCAGGGCGTGGCGGGACATCACGTAGGACGGGCTCATGCCCTTGGCGCGGGCCGCCCCGATGAAGTCCTCACGCAGCGTGCCGACCAGGTCGGTGCGCAGCAGCCGGTGGAAGGACGCGATCTCGGTCAGGGAGATCGCGAGGACGGGCAGGATGGCGCCGCGGAGGTTGTCTCCGAGGCCCTCGCTGATGCGCGACCAGCCCGTCACCGGGAACCACCCGGCCTGCAGCGCGAAGAAGTAGATCATGACCGGGCCCGCGATGAAGGCGGGTACGGAGAGGAACACCGAGGACAGCGCGGTGATCGCCCGGTCGATCGGAGTACCCGGCCAGCTTGCGGACACCACCGCCAGCAGCACGGCGACGAGCAGCGCGAAGACCAGAGCCATCGCGGCGAGCTGCAGGGTGACCGGCAGCCGCTCGACGATCGCGTCCAGGACGGGTTGGTTGGTCACCGGGGAGGTGCCCAGGTCGCCGGTGACGGCGTTGCCGAGCCAGTGCGTGTACTGCGACCACAGAGGCCGATCGAGTCCCAGCTTGGCGTTCAGAGCGGCGATGGCATCCGGTGTCGCGTTCTCCCCCAGGATGACGGAGGCCGCTGACCCCGGAGCCAGGCTCAGTAGCGCCACGGCCCCCATGGTCACGAGTAAGACCACCAGCAGGCTACGGCCTACACGTCTCGCAACAGTGAGCAGCATGCAGCTCGCTTCCTTGATCCTTCGAAGGTCGCACGGACAACGACTGAACCGGTCTGCGTAACGTCACCGACGGCGAATACGCCGATATCTCTCGGACAGAGTTATAGCCGGTGATCACGCCGTTGCCAACATTTCGGGTGTCCCGGTGTCACCTCCGTCCGCACCGTCACTGACCAGCCCATCGTGGGCCAGAGTAGGGCTCGGTGGCACCCCCCGGCGATGTTGATCTTGTGGGCTCAGTGGTGGTCGCGACATATCGGACACGTCGTTCCCGTGGGGGGAACCCATATATCGCTGTTATGAAAATGCCGTTCTGTGCAAGTTTTCGGTCCATTGGAGAATGCTTTTCTAAGCATTCTTTTGGTGTCTGGCCGGGTGGCGTTGACGGCTGCCCGTGCATGTTGCTGTGAGGAAGCTCTCGTGGTTCGGGTGGTGCGGGGGAACGGTGACCCAGGCCACTGCTCGTCGCCACTGAAACGGGGTGGGGAACTCGCCGGGTGGGGTGTCGAAACGAAGATCCCGTGATTTCCATCACGACCGGATGTGGCCGGGTCGGGCGGGACTGGAGTGCGGGTCGTTCGCGCTGCAAGGAGGCCTGGCCCGTGGTGTCCTGGTGAGCAGTCGGGGGTGGCCCGTCGTGGCCGGGAGCGCATGGTCGGGACGTCCCGTGGTGCCGGATCGGCACGGTCGGCGCCGCCGGTCCGCCGCGCTGGCCGCTGGGCGGTGCCAAGCCGCCGGCACCCACCGGTACAGCGGTTTTGGACGCTCGGGCGGCCGGGCCGGCGCGGTCCCATCCCGCCCCCGCCGACCGGCGCGGGCGGCCGCGGCCCCCGGTGCCGCCCGCGCGCGGGGCCCGGACGGCGGCCCGGCGGCCGCGGTCGGGCGCCGCCCGGCACGGCGTGGCCGGCGTCCGCGTGGCCGCCGGGAACAGGTCGCTGCCAGGCCGGGAACAGGGGGGAATCAGACAGATATGCGGCCTGGTTTGGTGCGGTCCACTAGTGCGGACCGGTCCTCGGGAAGTACGAATCCCGCACTGATCGTGACATCGGCCGCGGCCCGGCGGCGCTTCTCGTAAATCCGGGTGAAGGGCGGTTCTCGGCCGGTCGTGAAGCGGGCGGCGGCAGCGTCGAACCGGCTGGTCGACAATTGGTTGAATGATTCTGTCCCGGGTCGCCGGCCGGCACCGTGACAGGGGTGTCAACTGGTGGCATGGGAATACCGCCGAACGTGATCAGTCCGGGTCGGGATGCATGCCGGCGGTCAGCGCTCGGCTGTCTCCGGGCAGGGCGAGACCGGCCCCGGTCGCCCGGCACCGCGAGGCCCGCCCGCGACGCCGGGCCGCCCCGTGGGCACGATCGCGGTGCCGGTGCCGGTGCCGGTGCCGGTGCCGTCGCCGTCGCCGTCGCCGAGTGTGGCTGCGTCGTCGTCTCCCGAGGGTGCGGCCCGCCCCCGCGAGCGCGGCGCGGAGGATCGGCGGCGGCGCCGTCGTGCTCGCGTCCGCGTCGCCAGGCTCGCGCCCGCGGGGATCCGGCCACCTCGCGTCAGTTCTCCGATGGGCGGAGTGGGTGAGTACTTCTTCACTTGTGGTCGAGAGTGGGAGCGCGGCGGATGGCGCTCGCGTCCGCGAGCTCGGCGGACGAGATGCACGAGGCGGTGGCGCGGGGATCCCGGTTGCCGGGTGTGCCGCCGTCCACTGTGTTCCTGATCCGTCCGGTCGAGGTGACGATCGGCCTGGTCGGCCTCAGCTGATGCTTGGCGGGCCGGGGCTCGGACCGCGACCGGTCGTTGTTCGGCCAGCAGAAGAAGAGATCCTTCTCCGTACCGCCCACGACCTTGAACTTCCCGTTCCGCACCTGGACCATGGCGAAGCACTCCTGTTTGTAGCCGTGGGTCGCCGGGTCGTCCTGCGTCGGGCTTTCGTGCTGGCGGCTCCAGCCGACGGGATTGATCAGGCCGTCCGCGCTGTACTCGGTCATGACGTTCGTCGCGGCGATGACCTTGGCGCGGTCAAAGGAGGGTCCGGCGGCGAGAATTCCCTGGTAGGCGAGGTCGGCGTCGATCCAGTCGTTCATCGCGGCCTCGGTGGGCTCGGCGCCGGTCTCGTTCATCCACTTGAAGTAGTCGGCGAGCGCGCTGCCGCTCGCGTCGGCCTCGAACGGGCGGAAGGCGACGCCGATGTAGTCCCCCTCGAACAGGTCGCCCGCCGCGGCGACGAACTTCTGGTCATAGGTGTTCGGATGGTAAAGCGGGATGTCGCCCATGCCCTGGCGCTCGAGCTCCTGTGTCAGCGTCTTCATGCCGTTGAGGTCGAGGCAGGTGCCGATCATGTCGGCGCCGGCACGCTTCATCGCGGAGCCTCGGGGCCGATCCCGTTCGGCAGGCCGAAGGCCAGGTCGTCGTTCTTGTACACGACCTCCTGGCCGGTCTTGTCGTGGTAGAGCTCGATCGTGTCGGTGATGGTCGACGCGCAGCGCTTCGAGCTCTCCGAGACCCCGTAGCCGAGGGCGCCGATCTTCTTAGCGCCGGCGAGCTCCGCCGCGTACGTGAAGGTCCGGTTCGTGCACTCCAGGCAGGTCACTCCGGCGTTGCCGAAGATCGAGTCCTGGCCGGCCATGGCCTGCGGCTGGATGGCCCACACGTACTGCGGGACGCCGGCCTTGGCCAGGTCACCCCAGCAGGTGGGCAGCTGCGCGGCGCCGAAGTCGGCGAACGTGTCGTTCTTGGTGATGATCTGCAGCGCGCCCTGCTGGTTCTGCCCGAGCGCGTCGTCGATCTCGGTGGTGACGGTCAGCCTGCGGCCGTGCACCCCGCCCGTGCTGTTACGGAAGGCGAAGCAGGCCTTGATCCCCCGGGAGAAGCAGTCGAGCATGCAGGAGCCGGTCGGGTTGTTGGTCTTCGTGCCGAGAACCGAGAAGCGGATCTCGTCCTGGGTGACCCCCGGCGCCCCGTTCACCGTCAGGTCGGGCGCGGCCGTCGTCTCCCCGCCGTCGGCGTCGTCGCTGGAACTGGAACTGGAACAGGCGGTGAACGCCAGGCCCAGGGTCATCAGTAGACCCAGTAATCGTGTCGGCGGGTACCTGACTTCTTCATCGGGATGATTCATCCTCTGTTTCCAGGCGCGGGGGCTGCTTCCAGGTGGGCGGCACGGCTCGGTGTCGGCTCGACGGCTGGTGACGGCGATGCGGAACGGGCGGTCCGAGACCGCGAAGGCGGGCAATCCTGATGCCTGGTTCGACGGCATTCAGGATGATCTGACCGGGGAGCATAGCGTCATTCGTGCGAGAAGTCTCGCCTTAAAGTGGTGTGCCGCCGTCCCGGACTCCGGGCGCCAAGGCCCCCGGATCATGCCGGGTGACCCGGTTCGTCGGCCGGTGTCGGGGCGCGGCGACGTGAGCGTCCTGCGGGCGCGGGTGGGTCTCCGGAAGGTCTTGGGGAGTGGGCACTCACCATTTCTGGTCCGGCCGCGTCCCGCAGGGAGCCCGCCGCGCGGGACGGCGTCCCGTCCGGGAACTGGCAGACTGGCCAGGCAGGGCAGGCGAGCCCCCAGGCCGAGGCAGGTGCCGCGATGCGCAACGACCGCACGTTCCACGGTCGTGGCTAGACCCGCGCGCGATCCGGCGGCGTCACCCACGGCCGGGCCGCCGGCGTCCACCGGGGCCGAGCGGGCGGTGCCACCGGCGGCCGAGCCGGCGGTGCGACCCGAGGGTGAGCAGTCGGAGTCGGGCCGCCGTTCCTACGACAGCCCCGTGCGCCGTCAGCAGGCCGAGCGGACCCGGGAACGCATCGTCGCGGCCGGAGCCGAGATGGTCCACGGGTTCCCGAGCTGGGACTGGCGTGAGCTGACCGTGCGGGCCGTCGCCCGGCGTGCCCAGGTCAACGAGAGCACGATCTACCGCTACTTCGGCAGCGAGCGGGGGCTGCGTGACGCGGTGATGCGCCACCTCGAGCAGGAGGCCGGCGTGGACGTGGACACCCTCCGCCTGGACGCCTTCGGCGACGTCATCGGCCGAGTCTACTCCTATCTCTCGTCGTTCCCCACGAGCGGCGGGCCGACCGGCGACCCGACGTTCGCGGCGCTCGACCGGCGCCGCCGCGACGCGCTCGTCGCCGCCGTGGCCGCCGCCGCGGACGACTGGTCGCCGGCCGAGTGCGAGCTCGTCGCCGCCGCCCTTGACGTCTTCTGGAGCGTGCCGTCGTTCGAGCGCCTGATCACCGTGTGGGAGCTGGACGCCAGCCAGGCGAGCCGCGTCGCCGGCTGGGTGATCGAGCTGATCCGCGGCGCCGTCCGGGACGGCCACGGACCGCGCTGACCCGCGTCCGCCCGGCGGCCCGGCGCCCGCCGGCAACGCAGCGCCCGCCCGGCCAGCGGAGCGCGGACCGGGCGGACGCGGGCTGGTCCGGGCCGGGTCAGCCCTTCACACAGAGGACGGCGCGCAGCTCGGCGGCGACGTCCACGAGATCGCTCTGGTGGGCGATGACGGCGTCGATGTCCTTGTAGGCGGCGGGGATCTCGTCGAGGACTCCGGGGTCCTTGCGGCACTCGACGCCGGTGGTCTGGGCGACGAGGTCGTCGGTGGTGAACTCCTTGCGGGCACGGGTACGGCTCATCCGCCGCCCGGCGCCGTGCGCGGCCGAGTGGAACGACTCGGCGCTACCGAGGCCGCGGACGATGTACGAGCGGGTGCCCATGGAGCCGGGGATGATCCCGTACTCGCCGGCCCGGGCCGAGATCGCGCCCTTGCGGGTGACCAGGACGTCCGCTCCGTAGTGGTGCTCCTCGGCGACGTAGTTGTGGTGGCAGTTGACCGCGGCGAAGGCGGTGTCGGCGGCGTGCGGCCCGTGCGTGGGCGGGGTCGGCACGCGCAGCGTGGGCAGGTGGTCGCGCAGCGCGTCGACGTAGAGAGCGAGCATGGTGTCGCGGTTGCGGCGCGCGTAGGTCTGCGCCCAGGTGAGGTCGGCCCGGTAGGCGGCCATCTCGGGGGTGCCGGCGAGGAAGACGGAGAGGTCCCGGTCGCGCAGGCCGGTGTTGTGCGGGAGCTTCTTCGCGGCCGCGATGTGCAGCTCGGCGAGGGTCTTGCCGATGTTGCGCGAGCCCGAGTGCAGCATGAGCCAGACGGCGTCCTCGGTGTCCAGGCAGAGCTCGACGAAGTGGTTGCCCGAGCCCAGGCTGCCCATCTGCGCCATCACCCGGTCGATGCTGCCGCTGCGCCCGGTGACCTTGGGGTGCAGGTCGCCGAAGGTCCCCCACAGGTCGGCGTAGCCGCGGACCCGGCGGGAGATCTCGGTGTGCCCGCGATGGCCGACGGGGATGGCCGCCTCGACCGCGGCCCGTACCGGCCCGAGGTCATCGGGCAGGTCGGCGGCGGTCAGGTTGGTCCGCAGCGCGGCCATCCCGCATCCGATGTCGACGCCGACGGCGGCCGGGGAGACGGCGTCACGCAGCGCGATCACCGAACCGACCGTCGCGCCCTTGCCGAGGTGGACGTCCGGCATGACGGCGACGTGGTGGTGGACGTAGGGGAGTTCCGCGATGGTGCGGAGCTGGTCGAGCGCGGCGCTTTCGACCTCCTGTGGAGAGGTCCACATCCAGATCGGCGCGGTCGCTCCCGCCAGCTCGTGGACGGGGGTCACGGGGCATCACTCCTCGGTCACGGCGCGGGACCGGTGCCCCGCGTGCCGCCGAGATCAACGATGGCCGGTTTCCGTGCCGACGGCCATTCAATTTCCGTTGGCCCGGCGGATCCCCTCCCCGCGGAGCAGGTCGTTCGGACTGATCCGCGGGGCGGGGATCCGCCGTTCGAAGCCCGGCGTCAACCCGTTACCCGTGAGGCCCGCCGGGCAGGTCGTCGCCGTCCTGGACGCGTCGGTCGTCGGCGCCTGACAGACTTTCTCGGCGACCCGGTCTCCGCCCGGTCTCGCCCGGTTCCAAGCGGTCCCGGCGCGGCCCGGTCGCCATTCGTCCGACAAACGAACGTCATCGTGCGAGGAGACCAGCATGCCCGCTGCCCAGGACCGCGTCGCGATCGTCACGGGGGCCGCCCGCGGCATCGGTGCCGCCACGGCGCGCCGGCTCGCCGCCGACGGCATGGCCGTGGCGGCGCTCGACCTGGAGGAGAGCGCGTCGAAGGGCACCGTCGAGGCGATCGTCGCCGCCGGCGGGACCGCGATCGCCCTCGGCGTGGACGTGAGCGAGGCCGAGCAGGTCACGGCCGCGGTGGAGCGGGTGGCCGCCGAGCTCGGCGGGCCGACCGTCCTGGTGAACAACGCCGGGATCACCCGCGACAACCTGCTGTTCAAGATGTCCGAGACCGACTGGGACCTCGTCATGGGGGTGCACCTGCGGGGCACGTTCCTGACGACCCGCGCTGTGCAGAAGTTCATGGTCGAGGCGGGCTTCGGGCGGATCGTGAACCTGTCGAGCACGTCGGCGCTGGGTAACCGCGGCCAGGCGAACTACTCGGCGGCGAAGGCGGGCCTGCAGGGATTCACCAAGACGGTGGCGATCGAGCTCGGGAAGTTCGGCGTCACCTGCAACGCGGTGGCGCCCGGTCTGATCGCGACCGAGATGACCCGGGCGACGGCCGAGCGCCTGGGGCACACGTGGGACGACTACGCCGCCGCCCGCGCGGCCCAGATTCCCGTGGCCAGGGTCGGCGAGCCCGAGGACATCGCCCACACCGTCTCGTTCCTGGTGAGCGAGGGCGCGGGATTCGTGTCCGGTCAGGTGATCTACGTCGCCGGTGGGCCGAAGGCGTGAACGTGCCCGGTGACCCCGGCCCGCGTTGACGCGGAACACGGGTGTGGTGGGCCGACCCGACCCGCCACGGGTTCGGCCCACCGCCGGGTCACGGCCGGGCGGACGCGTCCACGACCGGGTTGCGGATCGTGCCCACCCGCTCGATCCACACCTCGACGACGTCACCCGGACCCAGGTAGCGGGGCGGCTTGCGGATGTAGCCGACCCCGGCGGGAGTTCCGGTGATCAGGATGTCACCCGGGTTGAGGGTCAGGGTGCGGCTCACGAACGACAGGATCCGGCCGATCGAGAAGATCATGTCGCTGGTGTCGCCGTCCTGTACCACCTCGCCGTTGACGCGGGTGACCAGCCGCAGGCCCGCCGCCGGATCGCCGACCTCGTCGGCGGTCACGACGGGCCCCATCGGCCCGCTGCGGTCGGAGTTCTTGCCCAGCGTCCACTGCGCCGAGGCGCCCTGGGCGCGGCGGGCGCTGAGGTCGTTGAACACCGCGTAGCCGAACACGCCGCGCAGGGCGGCGTCCTCGTCGACATCGGTCATCCTGGACCCGACGATGACGGCGAGCTCGCCCTCCCAGTCCAGGCCCCGCTCGCCCGGCGGGACGGGGACGGGGGTGCCGTCCACCGTCAGGGACGCGGTCCACCGGCCGAAGATCGGTGGCCGCCTGGGCAGTTCCAGCCCGGTCTCCGCAGCGTGCGCATGATAATTCAGCCCCATGCCGAGGATCCGGGCTCCGGCCGGTACGGGCGGGACGAGCTCGACGTCGGCGAGGTCATGCTCACCGGCGGTCATCCGGCGGGCCTTCGCCGTCCAGCCGGCGAGGTCTCCGTAGAACTCGTCGACCTCGGCGACGCGGGCGACCCGGGGGCGTTCGTCCCCGGCCGTGCCCATGGGCCCGCCCTGCGGGCCGGCCCCGTCGGCACCGAACACCAGGCCGACCACGACCCGCCGTCCGTCCCGCAATCCCACGAACCGCATCGAACCCGTCCTCCCTCCCACCCCGACACCGGCCGCCCCGGCTCGGATCGGACACCGGAATTGTGCACCACGGGACGCCAGGAAGCCGGCGCCCGCGTGTTATGACAGCGACATCGTTCTGGTCCAGTTCACCTCCGGCGCCACACATCCGGTCCCCCCGGGCCACCCGACAACTAACGGAGGACTCATGCGTGAGGCGGTCATCTGCGAACCGGTGCGCACCGCGGTCGGGCGCTACGGCGGTGCGCTCGCGGCGCTGAGCGCGCAGGCGCTCGGCGCGGCCGTGCTGCGCGGCCTGCTGGACCGGACCGGCCTGCGGTCAGCGGACATCGATGACGTGATCTTCGGGTCGTGTTATCCGACGATGGAGGCACCCGCGCTTGGCCGGGTGGTCGCCCTCGACGCCGGCCTCGACGTCACCGTCGCGGGCCTGCAGCTCGACCGCCGCTGCGGATCGGGCGTGCAGGCGGTCACGACGGCCGCGATGCAGGTCCAGACCGGAGTGGCCGACGTCGTGATCGCCGGGGGAGCGGAGAGCATGAGCAACGCCCCCTTCTACTCGACCCGGATGCGCCGGGGGTCGGGCGGCGGGGACGTCACGCTGCACGACGCCCTGGCCCGCGGCCGGGTGACCGCGGGCGGCGCGAACTTCCCCGTCCCGGGCGGGATGATCGAGACGGCGGAGAACCTGCGGCGGGAGTACGGGATCTCGCGCTCCGAGCAGGACGAGTTCGCGCTGCGGTCGCATGTCCGGGCCGTGGACGCGCAGGCCGCCGGTCGGTTCGCGGACGAGATCGTGTCGGTGTCGGTGTCGGGTCGCGGCGGTTCGGTCGTCGTGGACGTCGACGAGCATCCCCGCGCCGACGCCAGCCTCGACACGCTCGCCGCGCTGCGCCCGATCATGGGTAGGACCGACCCGGAGGCCACGGTCACTGCGGGCAATTCCAGTGGGCAGAACGACGCGGCGTCGGCGTGTGTCGTCACCCATCCGGAGGCGGCGAGGCGACTCGGCCTGCGTCCGCTCGGTCGGCTGGCGAGCTGGGCGGTCGCCGGTGTGGAACCCGCGAGGATGGGGATCGGACCCGTTGCGGCCACGGCGAAGGCGCTGGAGCGGGCGAACCTCAAGCTCGCCGACATCGACCTGATCGAGCTCAACGAGGCCTTCGCGGCGCAGGTGCTCGCCTGCACCCGGGAGTGGGGGCTCACGACCTCGGACCTGGACCGGCTCAACGTCAACGGTTCCGGGATCTCGCTCGGTCATCCCGTCGCGGCGACCGGTGGCCGGATCCTCGCGACCCTGCTCCACGAGATGGAGCGCCGGGACGCCCGGTACGGGCTGGAGACCCTGTGCATCGGCGGCGGCCAGGGGATCACCGCGATCTTCGAACGGGTCGGCTGATTCGGGTCGGCCGACAGCGCGGGGCCGCCCCGAACCGGGTCGGCCCCGCGCTGTCGGCCGTCACCTGCCGTTCGCGCCTACCTGACGCCGGCGTCGCGCAGGAGCTGACGTGCGATCACGATCTGCTGGATCTGGCTCGTGCCCTCGTAGATCCGGAACAGCCGGGCGTCACGGTAGAAGCGCTCGACCGGGACTCCGCGCATGTAGCCCGCCCCGCCGTGGATCTGCACCGCCCGGTCGGCGACCCGCCCGACCGCCTCGGAGGCGAAGTACTTCGCGCACGAGGGGCCGATCCGGGTGTCGCTGCCGTCGTCGAACCGGGCGGCCACGTCGACGACGAGCGCCCGCGCCGCGTAGAGGTCGGTGGCGGAGTCGGCGAGCAGTCCCTGCACGAGCTGGTGGGTACCGATCACGCCGCCGCCCTGCACCCTGGTCGCGGCATAGGACACGGACTCGTCGACCAGCCGCTGGGCCAGCCCGACGCACAGCGCGGCGATGTGGATCCGGCCGTGGGCCAGGCAGCGCATCGCGGTCGCGTAGCCGCGGCCCACCCCGTCCTCGCCGCCGATCACCGCCGACGCCGGGACCCGCACATCAGCCAGCAGGACGTCCGCCGTCCACGCGCCCGCCTGGCCCATCTTGTGGTCCTTTGGGCCGACGCTCAGCCCCGGCGCGTCGCGTTCCACCATGAACGCCGTGATGCCGTGCCCGCCCCCGGCACCGGGGTCGGTGCGGGCGAAGACCATGAAGACGTCGGCCAGCGGCGCGTTGGTGATGAAGCGCTTGGCACCGTTGATCACCCACTCGTCGCCGTCGCGGCGCGCGGATGTCGCCAGGCCCGCGGGGTCGGAGCCGGCGTTCTCCTCGGTGAGGGCGAACGCGGCCGTCCACTCGCCCGAGGCGATCAGCGGCAGGTAGGCCTTCTTCTGTTCCTGGGTGGCGCCCTCGAGCAGGACGTGGCCGGCGATGCCGTTGTTGGTCCCGAACATCGAGCGGAAGGCCGGCGTGGTGTAGCCCAGCTCGAAGACGAGCTGGACCTCAGCGCTCATGTCCAGCCCCAGGCCGCCGTACTCCTCGGGGACGGCGAACCCGAACAGGCCCATCGCCGCCGCCGCACGGCGCAGGTCGGGCGGGATCGCGTCGGTCCGCTCGATCTCCGCCTCCGCCGGGACCACGCGCTCGCGCACGAAACGCCGGGTCGAGGCGATGACCTGTCGCACATCATCATCGAGCACGAGATCTCCATCCAGGTCTGGTCCGCTCACGGTCCACGGTCCACGGTCGGCGGGCCGGATGAGCGTCCCGCCACCCGCCACCCGTGTCCATCGACCGTGGGCCGTGGGCCGTGTCGACACCGGCTCAATAACCGCATACTTTATCTAATCTGAGCGTGCGGTCGCTCCCTCGGCGGTCGCGCCGGCCGAGGCGACCATGGGACGGGCAATGTATGGATCTTCCAGCCGTGGGACCGGCGCGGAGGGCGGCGAGACGACCGGCGTCATGGCCGGCGTACGGGTCGTCGAACTCGCCTCCTGGGTCTTCGTCCCCACCGCCGGGGCGGTGCTGGCGCAGTGGGGGGCCGACGTGATCAAAATCGAGCACCCCTGGCTCGTCGGCCAGGCGACACGCCCGGCCCCGGCGGGCGGTTCGCCCGACCCGCTGGATGAACTGCTGGAGCGGGCGAACCGTGGCAAGAGGAGCATCGCGCTCGACATCACCCAGGCCCCGGGGCGCCGGGTGCTCCGGGGCCTCGCCAGCCGCGCGGACGTCTTTCTCACGGACTGGCCGGACGAGGTCCGCCGGCGGGAGCAGAGGTGGACGTCGCGGACCTGCGCGCCTGTCATCTACGCCCACGGGGCCGGTGTGCCGCTCGACGACGCCCCCGGGCGGTTTGAGCGCGCCGAGACCGCCCGGACCTCGTCGGTGGACCGGACGGCTCCCGTCGGGCCGCCTGCCGCCGAGGCCGCCGACGAGACGGCGGACGTCCCGCGCTCGCTCAGCTCGGTCGTGCCGGGCCTGTAGTCGCCGGAGGAGACCCGTGGTCGTCCGCCAGATCGACGAGGGAGAGTTGATCATTGACTGGATGCTGGTCGGCGATGAGCTGGCTCAGGTGGCCGGCAAGCGTGGACCGACCCGTCTCGGCTTCGCGCCGATCTTGAAGTTCTTCACCCGGTACGGCCGGTTCCCTCGTGGCCGTGGCGAGTTGCGCGACGAGGCGATTGCCTTTGTGACCCGGCAGGCGGGGGTGCCTGCCGCCGATCTGGGTTTCTTCGAGTGGCAGGGGCGTTCGAGTACCACCGTGCCCAGGTCCGGCGGGAGATGAGCCGGGAAGAGGTTGGACCAGACGAGTAAAGGAAATCGACGTCGGTTGCCACGTACGTTCCGAGGTCGGCCCGTCGGGCCGGCCCGGGAGCGGAAGGGCGACTAGCCGATGGTGGAGTTGAACGACCCAATGTCCCTGCTGGGAACCATGGCCTGTGGCCAGGTGGCCGGGCGTCTGCTCGAGGCGGGGACGCGGTGGCTGTGGGCTCGTGGCCGGGCGGCGCTGGCCCAGTGGGTGCGGCGTCTGGCGACCAGCCCGAACCCAGACCAGGGCGGGGAGCGAGGCGCCTAAACACACCAGGTCCGGGGGCTGGCAGGCACAGGGGTGCGTCTGCCAGCCCCGGTTTCGGAGGCCTCCGAAAAATCTTGAAAATCGTTTGTAAATGGTTCGGTGCGTCAGCGCCTCGTACCCGGTGTCCGCCGCTTCCGTCGAGGAAGTGGTACCCGACCCGAAAGCGAGGCCACCCCCGATGTCCGTTGATCCCGTGCCGCTGGTGGTGATGGCGTCATGACGCATGCTCGTTGGCTGTCGTTCCGTGGACTGCGGACGACGTGTGGCGGCGTCCGCGGTCTGCCGGCCTGGGGATAGGGGGTTCGGTGGGCAGCAAGCCCAAAGAGAGCGAGTATGCAGACGGGGCGGTGCCGGAGCAACCCAAGTCGCAGCCCGCTCCGGCGACCGGACGTCCCCTCGATCGGAAGGCGAACTCGAACGACGAGAAAGCCAGGGCACTCGAGCCGGTGAGCCTGGAGGTTGCAGCTGCCGTCGACGGCACCTATCGGGAACACGCCGAGCACCTGCGGGCGTTCGTGCGCCGGCAGATGTCCATCCACGGGCTGAGCGACTCCCAACTCGACGCCGAGGGCGTGGTACACGAAGCCTTCACTGAGACGCTGTCCCATTGGGGGAAGATCGATAATCCGGCCGCCTACCTGTTTACGATCGTGCGGCGGATGGTCGGCCGCGCGGCGCCGAGGGCCGGCCGAGTCTCCGCGACCGACACCGCGGACCTCGACCAAGCCATGGGCCGCGGCAGATCCACCCTTACACTGCGTGCCACGACTGAGGACGCCGCCGCCGCACGCAACGTCATGGAAGCGATCGGACGGCTGCCGGACCGGCAAGGCGTCGCGACCTACCTGCGCCACGTCGAAGGCTGGTCGCAGGCCGAGATCGCGGACCTGCTCAACTGCGCACCGAGCACGGCCGGGGTGCAGGTCCACCGTGGAGTGCAAGCCGTACGTAGCAGAGTGCTCTTCTGCATCCTGCGGGCTTGGCGAGACGCTGTCGTGGCCAAGCGCGACGAACAGCACGCCGTCGACGAGGGAAAGGAGACTCCTGCTCCGCGCGTTCTGATAACACATCTCGGCAGGCGTCAATCGATTGCGATCGCGCTGATCATGCTCGGGGTGATGGCGCCTGTGATCGCGATATTTGCGGGTCTGCCTGTCGCGGAGATCCACCGGTACGGTCTGGTGTTGTTCGCCCTCTACGAGGCTGCCCTCTACGCGGCTGGTGGTCACGATCGCGAGTAAGGGCGGGCTGTGAAAGTGCCCGCCGTCGGCGGGGCGATGCGTCGATCAGGCCCGGTCCTGATCATAAAAGCACATGATAAGAGAAGTTATCGTGTACTTAAAGTGATCAATCTCAGGTGAGGAAGGCGGGCAAGGTGACCGGAGCCGAGCCCGTCCTCCCGCCGTCGGTACTGGTGCTGCCAGCGGCGATCGGCGCGCTCGGCGAGTCGGTGCTCGCTGCCGCCACCGCCGGCTGGCTGCGCGAGCACACCGACGCCCCGACCAGCCAGCGTGCCTACCTGCGCGACCTCGCCGGCTGGCTCGACTGGTGCGCCGAGCACGGCGTCGACCCGACCGCCGCCCGACGCCCGGACGTCGCCGCCTGGCTCGAACAACTCGCCACCGAACCCCGGCCAGCGACCGGCCGGCCACTGGCGCCGGCATCGCGGGCCCGGGCACTGGCTGCGGTGTCAAGTTGGTACGGCTACCTGCTCGACCTCGACGAGGACCTGGTCGACCGCAACCCCGTCACCGTCCGCGGCCCGACCGTCAGCCGGCACCGCTCAGCCACCGTCGGACTCACCGAAGCCCAGGCCCGTGACCTACTCGCCGCCGCCGCCGCCGACCCCTACCCGGCCGCAGTGCGGACCCGGGCGCTGATCCGGCTGCTACTCGAGACTGGGCTGCGGGTCGCCGAGGCCTGCGCCCTGGACGTCGCCGGTTACGGCCACAACCGCGGCCACCGCACCCTGCGCTACACCGCCAAGGGCGGCCAGACCATGGAACGCGCTGTGCACCCCGACACCGCTGCCGCCCTCGACGCCTACCTCGCCGACCGCGCCGCCGACACCTGCATCCCGCTCGATCAGCTCACCGGCCCGCTACTCGTGACCTCCACTGGCCGCCGCATCGACCAGCCCTATGTCTTCCGCCTGGTCCGCCGACTCGCCCGCGCCGCCGGCATCCCCGGCTGGCGGAAGGTCTCTCCGCACTCGCTGCGCCACGCCTTCGCCACCGTCTACCTCGACCGCGGCGGCAACCTCCGCGACCTCCAAGACGCCATGGGTCACGCCAGCCCTGCCACCACCCGCCGCTACGACCGCGACCGGCAGAACCTCGACCGTGACGCCGCCTACACCGTCGGTGCCGCCCTCGCCCGCCGCGCGCCCGTCGACGATACGAACACAGAGGCTCTGTAGATCATCTCCGAATTGCGGCTGGTGACAGCTTCCTTACCGGGGGTCGAGACTGGCAGAGTCGCGTGTTCGAGTGACCTGAATTCGCAAGATCGATACCGATGATCGTGACTGGCGGTAAGGGTGATCACTGTCACGTGACGGCTGGCGGGGCCGGTCGTATCTTGCCGTGGTCGCTGGGGCGTCTGAAGGCCCGCCGCTGACTGGCCGTTGATTGCGAGCTGGGTATGCGGACCGCCCGACCGCTTATCGTGGATCATGCTCGGTCGAGTGTCGCGTGTCCCATGGCTCGCCCGGCGACCGCGCGGGCTGCTCGTGGCGCCCGAGGGTCGGACCGGCCGGCAGCGTCAACGCTAGGTTGACGCCGACTTGCCGTCAACTTAGGGTTGACGCGTGACGGAGCTGAAGCGAGAGCCTGACCTGGTAGACGCGGAGACCGGCGTGGGCCACGCGAACGAGCCGCATCGTGCGCGGCGGGTGGCGGAATCGTTCGGCGTCGACGCCGAACGTTATGACCGGACGCGGCCGAGCTATCCGGAAGCGTTGGTCGCGCGGGTGGTGGCGGCCAGTCCCGGGCCTCGGGTGGTCGACGTCGGCTGTGGCACGGGCATCGTGGCCCGCCTGTTGCGTGCGGCGGGCTGCCAGGTGCTGGGAGTCGAGGTGGATGCGCGGATGGCCGAGTTCGCGAGACGGGGCGGGCTGGAGGTGGAGGTCGCGTCGTTCGAGGACTGGGAGCCGGCGGGCCGGGCGTTCGACGCCGTGGTCTCCGGCCAGTCCTGGCACTGGGTGGATCCGGTGAAGGGAACGGCGAACGCGGCGCGCGCGCTGCGCCCGGGCGGTCGACTGGCCGTGTTTTGGAACGCCTTCGCACCCCCGCACGAGATAGCCGAAGCCTTTGCCTCGGTCTACCGGCACGTCGCGCCCGACCTGCCGTTCAGCCCATGGGCGGCCCCCACCCTCGACGCGGATGCCTCGTTGGCCGCCTGGGCAGTCGACGGGATGCGAGCCGCCGGCGGTTTCGGCGACGCCGAACAATGGCGGTTCGGCTGGGAACGGACGTACTCCCGGGACGACTGGCTTGACCAGGTACCCACCCACGGCGGCCACAACCAGCTCCCGACAGCCCAGCTGAACCAGCTGCTGGCCGGTCTCGGCGCCGCGTTCGACGTGTTTGGCGGCAGCATCACGATGCCCTACGTGACCCTGGCGGTCACGGCCGAGCGCACCGGGTAGCTGCCGGCGGGCGTCGCGCCCGCCCGATCGCTGGCAGGGCCGGCGTAGTGGGTCCAGGTTCCGCCGACGTCGGCGGAACCTGGACCCACTACGCCGGAGGCGACCATGACGGAAGGGGATGAAACACCGCCGTAGATCGTCAGCGACGAGGTCTCGGTGCTTGCGTATCAGCTGGCCCGGCTTGGCCGATGTCCCGTGCGCCCATGACGCTCGCAAGCTCCTTCCGGTCATTCATGGCCCAGAACAGTAGGAAGAACGCGGCCATCCCGGCGAGCAGCCCGATGGAGTACCACCCGAACGCGTCACTTTGATTGGGGTCGAACAGTCCGGTCACCGCCGCGCCGCCGATCACCGTGACGATGTCGGTGACGGCCGTCCTGTGGGTGCGAATCAGTGTGCGGTAAGTGATGTAGCCGACCACAACGCCGAAGCAGCAGGCGCCGACGGACATGATGTGCGAGCTTCCCACGCGTTTGCTCCTAACTGGCTGGCCGTAGGGCAAGATTGGCGAGGCAGTGGGGGGTGTAGGCCAGCCCCATGACGTTGCCCTTGCGGAGCATGGCCCACCGCGCGCCGCGCAGCGCCTCGCCAGCAGGAAGACCGTCGATAAGCCGGGTGAGCAATTCTTCCATCGCCCAGCCGGCCAGCCCCTGCTCCAGGTCCACCTCGGTGCCCACAACACCGGCGGCACCTGCCCACTGGGTGAAAGCCGGCACGAAGCTGTTCAGCGTGGCGCTGGAGAACTCGGTGGTGTGGCAACCGTTGAGGACGACCAAGGGGCGCCGGTGCGGCCAGTGCGGAATGTCCCAGGCCGTCTGCGCCCACATATCGATGTCGAGCGGCCCGACGATGTAGCCGCCAAGGTCGAGGTATCGGTCGGCGCCCGCGTCCGGACTGCGTTGCTCGTAACCAAGGCCCCGACGGGAGCGAGATGAGCGTGCAGGGCACGACGGCCGCGGCAGCGCCGCTGCAGGTCGGCGTCTACATCGACGGGTTCAACCTGTACTACGGCGGCCGTGGGCTGATGGGCGGTGCCGGCAAGCCGGGCTGGCGCTGGCTCGACCTGCGTGCCCTGGCCGCCTCGATCGTCGCCGCACGACCGGAATGGGCCGGGGCGCAGATCGCCCGGGTGGTGTACTGCACCGCGCCGATCGACGGCGCGAGCAACCCCAGCGGCGCCGCCGACCAGGAGATCTACCTGCGGGCGCTGCGAGCCGCCTACGCCGTCGACGAGATCACCAAGGGCCGGTACATCACCAAGGTCGTGAGAGCGCCGTTGGCCGTGCCGGGCCCGAAGGGCCAGCCGGTCCTGGCCACCTCAGACTGGCCGGTGATGATCCAGGACCCGGCCGGTCAGCCGGTGCGCGACGCCCGCTTCCTGGTCTCCGTCGCCCAGCGGGAAGAGAAGGGCTCCGACGTCAACGTCGCCTCCCACCTCTTGCTCGACCTGCTGCACCAGCGGATCACCGCCGCCGTCGTGATCAGCAACGACAGCGACCTCGCCTTCCCGGTAGCTCAAGCCCGCGAGCTCGTGCCCGTCGGCGTGGTCAACCCCAGCAAGGGCTACCTCGCCGGAGCGCTGCGCGGCGTGCCGCACACCGGCGTGGGCCGGCACTGGTGGTACAGCCTGCGCACCACCGACCTCACAGCGGCGCAACTCCCCACACAGCTTGGCGCCCTCACCCGCCCACCTGGATGGTGAGTTTTGACAGCGAGCACCGCGCATGCCTAGCTCGCCGTCTAGACCACCCGGCCCCCTCGCGGGCCGGGTTTTTCCTTTTCGCGATCAACTGCTCCGCCGCGCTAGGCCACACGCATCGACGGCTCAAGCCACATCGCCGCGATGACAAGGCCTGCGGCACCGGGCACCGCCCCGCGCCGACTTGCGTGCCCTCCTACCGGGGCACAGCAGGACAGTGCGCGCCACCTGAGCGGATACCCCGCTGCTCTCCCAAGATTTTTTGAACTGATACGCGGTTCGGTGTCGCGTCGGGCCCACCGTCTGTCCCTTCCTTCGGTACCTGCCCGTTGACCGAAGGAACCGGGTGATCCCCATGGATGATGACCGCTACCACGACGACACCGGCGAGGTCCGCTCCTGGTGGCGTACCCCCACCTCGGACGACGAGTACTACGACCCGTGGAGTCACATGCCGTCCGCGGGGGCGCAGCCCATCCCGAGCCTGGGGCAGGGCGACGAACAGCTGCTGGCCGCTCCCGAGCCCCGCGAGAACCCCGTACGCACCGCCCTCGCGGTCGTCGTCATCGGCCTCGGGCTCGCGATCATCGTGTTGCTGCTGCGTCACTGGGTTGACGGTGACGACAGCCAGTCGGGACGGTCCGTCGCGCAGAACCTCGGGGCCGCCAGCCTGTTCCTGGCCGCCCCGCTGCCCACGACGTTGAGCAACCTCGACAAGACCCTCGTGATGGTTGCCTCTCATGACCAGAGCTGAGACCCGCGGCCACGAATGCCTTGCACCACCCGCATCCTCGGGTTTTCAGATGATCGCAGCCGTGGTGGGTGGGGCGATGGCGGCGATGTGCGCGCTCCTGCTGGACAGGGTCGGTCTGCCCTGCCTGCTCGCGCTGGCGGCGGCACCTTTCGTCGGAGGGGCGATCGTCGGCATGCTGGTCCTGATCACCGCCACCCGCACGGGCCAGCCCCGCCCGTTCATCGCACTACCCGACTGCGGGGCGGGCGGCGAGCCGAGCTGGCGGGCGCTGCGATGAGCCCACAGAGCGTGCGCGAGCCATGGGTTCCCGACATCGCCGTCGTCCGCCGGCTCCACCGCCAGGAGCCGGTATGCCGCACCGCGGTGAACACCACCGGGGTGATCAATCTGCGGGGTGCGGTCTCCGTCGTCGCCGCGTTCTCGACCCGATGGCCGCAGCGGAGAAGACGGACGTGCACGCCTCCGCGGCGTGGGCGGAGGTACTGCGCACCCTGCCAGGGCAGCTGCAACTCACCGTCCGCCGGCCAGCGCGGCCGCTCTACCTGCACCACAGCTTCCCGACGGATCGACGGGTGTTTCTCACCTGCTACGAGCCCAGCCGCCTGTGGCCAGGTAGCCGAGCGCGCGCCGCGACGGCGGCCCGCCACCGACTCGAGCAGGCTGTGAGCCTGCTCGACACCGCCGCCCTCTCCTGCCTGCTTGGCGTTCCCGTCGACCCGGATGACGCGCTCCCGCCAGCCGCGGACATCGACCACGAGCGACGGCCGGGTGGGTTCGTGGACGGAGGGTTGATCGAGGTCGGCGACGTGTACGCAGCCACCATCGCGATCACCGACCATCCTTCCGACGGCGACCTGTGGGCGGTCCGCATGGAAGGACTGCTGGCCTATCCGGACAGGTTCGACCTCGCGTTGCACCTGACCCCAGCGAAACCTGGATGGCTGCGTGTCGGCCTGTACCTGACGCTCTACGCGCCCACCCCCGACCTGCTCGCCGAGGTGCAGGACGCCGTCACCTGCCACGCGGACGCCGTCGGGTTTTCGATCCACCCGCGCCGGATCCGGCCGACGCCAGGCTGGGTCAGCACCCTGCCGCTCGGGCTGGACCTGCTCAAGATCGGGCAGGCGATCAGCGTTGACGCCTTGGCCGCAGGCCTCACTTCCGTGTCTGCCACAGCGGGGACGGTCAGGGAGGGTCTGGGCGGCCGTCGGCGCTAGCGATGATCAGAGTTCTTGCATCGCGCTGCTGGTAGCCGCCAGGGACGCCGGTGCCGGCGGCGGTCCAGACCGGTAGCGCATGCAGCCCCGGCGTCAGCCAGGTGAGCAGCGTGCGCAGCTCATGGGAAGGCCAACCGGGGGTACCAGCGTCGACAAGATCTTCAGGTGGCCGAAATGCTGGACCGCGACTGACCAGTCCCGGCCGCCGAGGTGCGCGACCGGTGGGCGCGGCTGGTCCGGGATGCGCAGGGGAAGGCCGTTTTGTAGATCGCGACTGCCTCGACCGACCGGGCCTGACTCGGGTGTGTTGACGCTCGGTAATACGCCGCGCGCATTCCGGGTTTATTTCACCCAAAAGCGACACGATTTAACTGGGTCGATATATTCCGGTGATTTCCGCGTGCCGCTGCCTCTGGCGTGTGACGCTACGTATGCGACGGTGCGATTCCATCACTACCTCTGGGGGAGAGGTTTTGTGGCGCTCATGCCTGTGACTCGGATGGCTGGATGGCCTCCCCGGGACAGGAAATACGTAGACCAAGGAAGGGGTCGTCCCCGTCCGCTGCGGCGTCTACGCACCCGTTAGCTGGTCCGATCAGGTAGAAAAAATCGGCCAGGAGGGGCCGGCGGTCGAGTAAATTTTCGCCGGAACAGGCGCGTGTTCTCTCCGCGTCGACCTCTGCAGACGTACTTCCTGCTGGTCGACGGTCAGGTCTTTTCTGGAAAAGATACAGCCTACTCCGGTCAGGAGAGGTTCCCGTACGAACGAGAACGGAGCATCGTCATGGCGGACGTTGACCTCGGATTGGCCTCGGACTGGGAAGAGGGCGACACTCACGGCCGAGTCAAGTTGCGGCAGAACCAGAAGTACCCGACCTCGCCCAAGAAGGATGTGCTCATCAGCTCGCCGGTGAGCATCGAACTCTCGGTCAACACCAACTACTCCACCTCCCAGGAAGCCGACAAGATCTTCTTCACGACCCACCACGGCAACCAGAAGAAAATCATCGCGGTACTGGACTCCAACGGAGACCTCTACATCGCTGGCCGCGTGATCGAGGGGCAGTCGAACCTGTCCTACCAGTAGGCCGGCAGTTCGGGGTGGGCCGGCTGCCGCCGCGCCCACCCCGGCGTGGTGGGGGGCACGGTCTACGGTGTGGCTACCGGGTCGGACAGCGGTCACACAGAGCGGAGCTGTTTTTCTGGAATCGCGGAGAGCTCCTTGGTGGCTGGTGGCACGAACCCGAACCCCGGGCCTAGTACCCGAACTCGGACTCCTCCGCGGCCAGCACCCGGGCCCGCCCGAAAATCTGGGCTCCCCGACTACTGGCCTGGCCGACCAGCGGAGCGAACGCCCCGAGAGACACCCGAGGATCCGCCGCAATGTTGCGCATCTTCGGCGAGGTGAGTGACGCCGTGAACATCACCGCGAAATCGAGATGGTAGTACCGGACCGGTGCCGCCAACGGCCCCTGCGGCCCGGACGTCGCCAGCACGCACATGTTCGGGGTCCGGTAGGAACGGAGCAGAGCACCGGGCTTGGTGTCACATCTGTTGAGATCCTGTCCCGGGGCGGCACCCCTGTCGAGGGTGGCGATCAGTTTCCGGATCTCGGGTACTGTCAGTCCGATCATGCTTAGACCTGCGGGGATAGGGCCCCTTTTACCTGCTCGGCGCGGACGGCGACCAGCGCGGCGTAGGCGAGCATCGACAGGGTGATGTGGGCGTACCAGGCCCGGTAGTCACGAGACACGGCGGGGCCGCCCGAAATGGCGGCCCGCCGCGCCCGGGGCGGCGACGCCACCCGAACCCACGGGCAGCGGACCCGCCGAGCCCGGGCGGACCGAGCCTGCGGGTGGCGAGCCGGCGAGGGCCCGGGTGCTGGCCGACCGGTGGCACGTCGGGTTCACCGACCTGGCCGGCGGGCAGGGCATGCTCGGCCAGGTCGAGGGCCGGACCGCCGCCGACGTCTCCTACTGGCTGGCCAGCCAACCCGCGGCCTGGCGGCACCGGATCCGCCACGTCGCGATCGACATGTGCACCGTGTTCGCCGCCGCCGTCCGCCGCTACCTGCCCCACGCGACCCTGGTCGTCGACCGCTTCCACCTGGTGCAACTGACGAACGACACCGCCGCGGAGGTCCGCCGCCGGGTCACCACCCTGCTGCGGGGCCGGCGCGGACGCGACAGCGACCCCGAGTGGAAGATCCGCAACCTGTTGCGCCGCAACCGGGAGAACCTCACCGACCGCCAGCTCGCGAAGCTGTGGAACACCCTGGTCGACCTCGGCGAACCCGGCCTGACCATCCTGGCCGCCTGGATCGCGAAGGAAGAGCTTCGTCACCTGCTCGCCCTGACCGGCACCCACCCCGACCGCACCGTGATCGCCCACCGGCTCACCAGGTTCTACACCTGGTGCGCCGACGCCGCCGTCCCCGAGCTTGAGCGCCTCGCGACCACGGTCAGCACTTGGTGGCCCTGCATCGAGGCCCTCCTGCTCACCGGGATCACCAACGCCGGCAGCGAGGGCAACAACCGGGTCGTCAAACTCGACGCCCGAAACGCCTACGGGTACCGCAACCCCGAAAACCAGCGGCTACGAACACGCTGTGCAACCACCCGACGAGCCCGCGGATGCCTCAACCCCGCTTAACTTCGAAGAGCCGTCATCACCGAGACCGGACGACGGGTCGCCGGTATGCGGTTCACCGACCACCGCGTCCAAGCCCTCTTGTCTGCAATCCTCGTCTTCCGTCTGCTGCCACACGGTTTCACCAACCGTGACCTACGCGAGTATCTCGCGCCGCTGCTCGGCCGCGACCCGAGCACCATCACCAGCGGACAGATGAGCTACGACCCACGCCGACTCCGCCTCCACGGCCTGATCGAACGCGTTCCCGGGACTCACCGCTACCAGATCACCCCCGCCGGGCAGCGCCACGCCCTGTTCCTCACCCGCGTCCACAACCGGGTACTACGCACCGGCATAGCCGAACTCGTCGACCGCCACAGCGACCCCCCGCCGCTACGCCGAGCAGCCGACGCCTACGACACCGCCATCAACGAACTCATCCACCACGCCGGACTCGCAG